>SKVE01000440.1 GCA_007129635.1 Planctomycetaceae bacterium | reverse complement strand
TTTCACCGCCTGCTGACGCTCTTGCATGATCCGGTTAGCGTACCGGCATTCGGATCACCTGGATGCTGAGCGGCGGACATTCGATCTGGCTTGTCCCTGCGAACGGCGTTTCGACGATCTTCACTTCCTGTCGGTCCGCATGGTTGGTCGCCGCGGGATCTTCGCCGGCGATCACCCAAAGGGTACCTTGATCCGCCACCTGCGCCCCGGCAAGGTCCAGCTCGATCGTCTTGGCGTCCGCGTTAGGGTTGACGATGGCGACGGTGATCGCGGACCGGTCTTCGGTCCAGGCGGCCGAGATGTCGACGCTGACCAAACGATGGTCCCCCGTGACCTCCAGCGGTATGGTTCCGAACTCGCGGCGATACAACAGCAGCGGCAGTGCGGTCGTGTCAAAAAAGGCCTCGGTCTTGGTCGTCTTGATGCATCCGATGACATTGACCGTCTGGGCGTAATGAGCCATCTGGATCAGATCGCTATGCCGGAAGTACTCGTGTAATCCGATCGCCACTCCCAGCGCATCGGCCAGGTCGTAGCTGCAGCCCAGTTCGCCGTAGACGTACGGCTGGTACCAGTAGTTCCACTCGGTCATGGCTACCGGCATCGGTCCGTCTTCCAGCAAGCCCAAATCGGCCTGGAGACGGCGATGGCCCTCGGCCTTCTCTCGGACCGAATCAGCCAACTGATTTACATGAGCGATCACGTTATCACGATTCTTGCTGCGATAGAAATGCTCGGCGATCCAATTCATGTGATCGGCACACTCGCGCAGCATGCCTTCGGTCCAGGTGCGTTTCTCGTTCGGATCATACTGCCGATTGATGGTCCCCAGTTGTCCGCTGCCGACCAGTTGCAGTGAATCGTCGACTCGCCACATGGCGTCGGCCACCTGGCTATGCTTCAGCGTATAGTGCCGCAGTTGCATGAACCCCAATTGCCAGGGGCCCCACATCTCGTTGCCGACGCACCAGTAGCGGACGCCGTAGGGTTCGGGTTGTCCGTTTTCGACTCGCCAACGGCCGCCGATCGTTTCGTCAGATGCGTTGCAGTATTCGACCTGCTGGGCTGCCGAGTACGCATCGCCGAATCCGGTGTTGACGGCGATCATCGGTTCGGTGTTCAGTTCACGGCAGAAGTCCATGAATTCGTCCAAACCGAAATCATTGTGTTCGACACCGGTCCAAGCCGGATTCTTGCGCGGCGGGCGGCGGTCGCGATCGCCGATCCCGTCACGCCAATCGTAGCCGCTGACGAAATTGCCGCCAGGCCAGCGGTACATGGGCGCGTTCAATTCCTTCAGCAACGCCAGGGTGTCGGCCCGCATGCCACGAACGTTGTCCTCCGGCATCAGCGAAACCGTGCCGATCCAGACGGGTCCGTCGCTGACGCGGATCTCCAGCATGGCATGATCGGTACTGGTCCCTGCCACGAATCGCAGCGGATACTTCTCGTACGCTTCCGCCACAGAGGGAATCGACACGTCCTGACGCGCTGCGGGGTCGTCGCCCCAGACCAGGGAGACCACGACCGACGTCCCGGGCTCGGGCGCCTTGAGCCATACGTAACCCTCGTACGATTTTTCTTGGACGACTCCCAGATCTCGCTGGCGAATCCCGCTGCCTGCGGCGACGCGCGGCGTCTGGCTGCCGACGAAAGAATCCTCGGAGACCATCTGCACCAAATCGGGCGAGCCCATGATCTGCCAAGGAGACGCACCGACCACGGGAAACGATGTGTCCTGCAAGCTGCGATAGGGACGGTACTGGGGAGTGATCGGGAAATAGAACTTGCGGTCCTCCAGCATCGCGGCCCAGATCCCTCCGTAGATGCAGCGGCCCAAGTGCTCGATGAACTGGCCGTACACGAACGGATTGATCGGCTGGCCTGTTTCCTCGGCGTGCAAGGTGACCGAGGGCGTCAGTTGGCTGAGGTCGATCTTCTCTAATCGCACGTCGTCAAACCAGGCTCGACCGCTGGACTGGCCCCATCCGCCGAACAGGCAATTGATCGTGATTTCCTGCTGGTCTCCGGTACGGATGATCGACTGGACCTGGGTCCAATCCGACGTGCCGGTAACGGCATCCGTCGCTGCCGATCGCTGTTGTTCATGGACATTCAACATGGCGCCGCGACCGGTGCCTGGGTCTAAATCTTCGGTGCGAATCCATCCGGACAACCGGTAGGTGCTGTCGGGTTGAACGGCGACGGTGGTCTGCCAGCTAAGGTCCCCGCCCGCCGTCGATGCGATCATCACGCATCGCTGGCCCGTACGCCCGCCATCGACATGTCCGAAATCACCGCTGCCCGCCCAAGTTTGCGAGCGCCAGCCCTCCGGCGCGCCGTCCACCGTCGCCTCGAACGACGGATTTGGCAGGAGATTTCCGTCATCGTCCGCCCACGCGGCGGAGCCTCCGACAGTCCAGAAAACGGTCAGAAGAACCCATCGCAAGAACCATTGACATCGCATGTTCATCGTCGTGCTATCCTTGTTGGTTAAATCGAGTGACAAATTGCATGGAAGCGTCCAAACGCCGTCGGGCATCGCTTTCGAGTATCGACGAAGCAGCGGGAAACCACCATCGCCCAAAACGACGCCCGCCCCCCGCCACTGAATTTCAGCGGCCCCATTATCTGTCAGTCTCTCGAAGTTCGCAAGTCAGGGCCGCTACGGCGAAAACAGAAGCAAAACGCCGTCGCCGTTGGTGTTCGCGTTTCAGTGTGCTCAGAGGTTCGACCGGTTGCACCGAGGAGGGTCTGCTTAGCACCGTTCGAGAAATAACTGACGCACTTTCTGCCCCCTCACCCTGCCCTCTCCCACGAGGGGCGAGGGGACATTGGACAGTTATTTCTCGAACGGTGCTTATCCTACGACGTTCGAGACCAGCGGACGCTCAGGTGAGCGAGCCAAC
>SKVE01000274.1 GCA_007129635.1 Planctomycetaceae bacterium | reverse complement strand
GGCGGAGCAACGCGATTGGTTGCGCGAGCAACTGGTTCAGGGTTTAGACAATCCGGGTGAGATCCGTAATGTTCAGCGGCGATTGAGCCGCATGACTCCTCTCCAAATCAACGCCCTGACCAATGTGGCGTTGGCTCAACGGATCCCGCGAGGCCATGCGGAAGAGATGTTCGAGCAGGCTCAGTTCGAGCTCCAGCGAGCCATTTGGTTGCGGCAGATGCTGGAGAACGACCTATGGTGGCGGCGCTACAACGCGGTCGGCTACATGCCGGTCATTACCTGGTTGCCTCAGGGCACCCACTTTGGCGCTTCGGCGGTCGTTTCGCCTGACCGCCGTTATGTTCGGGTTAGCCCTAATCCGGTCTTTTCCAGCGTGGGCCCGGTCTACTCGTACAATTTGAACACGGGACAGACCAGACGATTACCGCAGTACGACCAGGGCACGCCTCCCTACATGTACCGTCCGCCACAAGAGGGTTATCGCGCGGGTCAGATCCCCAATCTACCGGAAGCGCCGCGAGCGACCCCGACGCGCCCCTTCACCGATTCGTATTGGGGACGGCGGCGCTAAGAAACCGCAAGCACCCGGCCAGGAGCTTCTTGCCAATTAAGGTAGCCTTGCAGGGGCGACTCCCGCCCCCTTCCGCCCGACTCCACCAAGAAATACCTGGCTGGGTGCTTAGTGCGGGAAACAGGACTTGAACCTGCACGGGGTTAACCCCCACCAGGCCCTCAACCTGGCGCGTCTGCCAATTCCGCCATTCCCGCAGGCATCTCGGTTAATCACGCAGAGATCTTACTGATCCGGATGCGAGTGTAAATCTGCCGATGTCCGGTACGGCGCCGTGAGTTCTTACGCCGTCGCAATTTTTGCACGAAAATCTTTTCGCCTTTGATCGGGCCCAGGACTTGGGCCGTCACGCGAGCACCATCGACGGTCGGCTGGCCTAGTTTCAGGCCTTCTTCTCCGGATACTGCCAACACCTGTTCGAAGGTTAGTTCTTCGCCACTGGAGATCTCTCGATAATCGATCTCCAGTTCTTGACCTTCCTCCACTTTGTACTGTCGACCACCATCTGCAATAATCGCGTACATGCCTGTCACCTGGTACGGTAGAATGAACGTTGTCTGATATCTGATACGGAATCCAGAACGCTGGTCCGTTGCACGATCGATACTCGAATCGGGGATTTTAGTCAAGTTTGGTCCGTCTGTCGAGTGCCGATCGATAACCCGGGCAGAAACCGCTTCATTCGGCCGTGTTGCAGGTAGACGGGATCGACATAGTCCATCGGATTGTGGAGAAGGGGGAAAAATGTATGACACCATGCGGCAGCATCTATGCACCCAATTAGACGGCATTAAAGATGCTGGACTCTTCAAATCAGAACGGGTCATTGCGACTCCACAGGATTCTCGGATTCGGGTGGGTAGCGGTGCCCCGGTATTAAATTTTTGTGCGAATAATTATTTGGGTTTGGCGGGGCACCCCGAGGTGATTGCGGCGGCGCACGAGGCGTTGGACCGTTGGGGGTATGGGTTGGCGTCGGTGCGTTTCATCTGCGGAACTCAGGCGGTTCACAAAGAATTGGAAGGCAAGATCAGCGAGTTCCTCGGGACCGAGGATACGATCCTTTACAGCTCGTGTTTCGACGCTAACGGGGGGCTGTTCGAGACACTTTTGGGTCCCGAGGACGCCGTGATTTCGGACGAATTGAATCATGCCAGCATCATCGATGGGGTGCGACTGTGCAAAGCCGCTCGATTCCGATATCGCAACAACGACATGGCGGACTTAGAAGCCCGGTTACAGGAGGCCTCCAAGGCTCGATTTCGCTTGATCGCCACCGATGGGGTCTTTTCGATGGATGGTTCGATCGCTGATCTGCCGGGAATTTGCGACTTGGCCGACAAATATGACGCCCTGGTGATGGTCGATGATTCGCACGCGGTGGGGTTCATGGGTCCACGCGGGCGGGGCACCCCCGAGTATCACGGGGTCAGCCAGCGGATCGACATGATCACGGGAACGTTGGGCAAGGCGTTGGGCGGAGCCAGCGGCGGCTATACCAGTGGGCGGAAGGAGATCATCGAGTTGCTTCGGCAGCGATCGCGACCGTACCTGTTTTCGAACACGTTGCCACCGCCGATCGTCGGAGCGGCGATCCGGGCCTTGGAACTGCTGTCACGTTCCACCGAGCTGCGCGATCGACTGGAAGCCAACACGCGTCAGTTCCGCGATGGCATGGCGGGCAGTGGCTTCGAGATTCTTCCGGGTCAGCATCCGATCGTACCCATCATGTTGGGCGATGCGGCATTGGCCTCGCGGATGGCGGACGCGTTGTTGGACAAGGGCGTCTACGTGATCGGATTTTCGTATCCGGTGGTCCCTAAAGGCAAGGCCCGGATTCGTACTCAGATCTCGGCGGCGCATACTTCGCACGATTTGGACTTTGCCATCGACGCGTTCTGTCGGGTCAAGCAGGAGCTGGGACTGTGAGCCATTCGACTTGTCGGCCAGCACTCGGTTCGGCTATTCTGGATACGTTCGCGTTTCATTGGGAGTCTTGAGGGAGGGTGATGGTTGCATCTTGCAAGTTCAATCGCGTTTCATATCGCGGCGGCGTGATCTGCTGGTTCTGCCTGATTGTTGGTGGGGTAGGCTGTGCGGGGTCGGTGGGTGCGGAGCTTGACCAGCAGCCGGAAAGCCACGGAGTCGTCGTTGCGGATGTCGATCGTTGGATCGCCTACTTGGGGGCTCAGCAGTTCGACGTTCGCTAGCGTGCTCAAGCCGAACTCAAACGTCTGGGCCTATCCGCCTTTGATTCTTTGCACGAGGCTCAGGACAGCGACGACATCGAGATCGCCATCCGCTCGCGCTACTTGCTGCGCAGTCTGGACTTGCGGTGG
>SKVE01000263.1 GCA_007129635.1 Planctomycetaceae bacterium | reverse complement strand
GTCATTGCCGGTCGCCCAAGCCTTCGCTTCCCATTCACGCATAGGCACCGGCGGCACCTCGATCGTGATGTCGTCTCCGGGCAGTTTGGCCAGATGACGCTGGATCTGGGCGGTGGTGCAGTGGCACTCATGCCGCGGATCGTTCCAGTAGCCGCAGGGGCAACTGCGGGCCTCGAACGTGTCGCTCAAGTCGAAGTGCCGGGCGGCCGAACGCAACAGGCTTTTGCCGCAGCCGGGCGCGCCGAGCAACAGGATGCTGTGGTTGCCGGCGATGGCCACCACCAAGGCCCGTTTGGCCGCCTCCTGGGACTTGATATCGCCAAAGTCGATCGGCCGCTCGGGGCAGCGACGGGTGAGTTCCGCCACGGCTTCGTCGCGCAGCCGCAGCAGATCCCCATCGGACAGCTTGATCACGTCCACGCGGCTGCGGCGGGTAGTGCGGGTAGTGCGGGTTCGCACGGGGGTTTTTCTGATCATGGTTTGTTCCTGAGTATTGTCTGATCAGCAAAGCCGTCTGGGCTACGCTGCAGGGAAACGTACTGGTTTATGCGACCGTATATTCGCCGGCCAGCAGGTTGAACGTGGTATCGCAGTCCAGCGGCAGTCCCCGCAGCCAGCGGGTCAGTTGGTGCAGCATCAGCTCGGCGGCGATCCCCGCCGCATAGATGGTGCTGCGGGACGTGCAGCTACCCTGCTGGGCTTCCGACGGGTTGAACAGGGTCTGGGCATAACGCTCGCGACTCGCACCATCGGCCGCCGTCAGCACGCGGATCGTCTCGCCCAACATCCGGCCGTCGACCCAGAATTGGCACTGGTCACGGATCGCGCGCCAGATGGCCGTGCGGGCCGAGATCGAGTCCACGCAGCAGAATGCGGCATCGCCGGGCGCGTATTTCGGGCGGAACCGGTCCTGGATCAACTGGACGTGAATATCGGGATCGATGGCCAGCATTTGCCAGCGGGCCGCATGGACCTTTTCGGTACCCACGTCGGCCGCCGTGTAACCTTGCGTGGTGCGGTTGCTGTCGTCGACCACGTCGAAATCCACCAACGTCACGCGCCGACACCCGATGGCGGCCAGTTGGATCGCCACCTGACGACCGATGGCTCCTACGCCGATCACCGTCACGTGCAATTGCTGCAGGCGCTCCAGAGGTACCAGGCTTTGTTGGCGCACGAAGCGGTCGAGCGCTCTTTCCTCGGCCGAATCGCTTGGCACCGACAGATTACCAGCGCCGGTTTGATCAGGCATCGCTTTCTCCTTGATGGTGACAACGCAAGGCGGCCAATGTCAGCCACCTTGCGAAAAGCCAATGGGCAGAACCTCTTCAGGCACCTCCCACAGATGGCGCATGTTGAATTCGTTCACTACGCCGTGAGCGGGAGGGTACAGTTCCAAAGCCAACGCGTCCGGCCCCAGATGCTCATCCTTGAGCCGCTGCAGATCGTCCCAGGAAATCCCGTCCTGGCCGTCCAGACGCTGCACCTTCATGTGCTTGCACCAGCCCCAGGGAGCCACGGTTTCCAGGACCTGGACGCAGTACTGAGGCATCGGGTTCTTCCTGGTTTTCTTCACGAATTCATCCGCATCTGCCAATGGAACCAGGCCTGTCGTTCTTCGTCTTCCGCCGCCAAGCCCAGTTCGCGATTCACCCGTTCCACGAGATCCGCACCGGAGTCCACCCTGGTGTCCCCCCATGGCGTCAGCCCGTCCCACGTCTCGTCGTCCAGAACGCTTTGAAACGTCCCATCTTCAGCGACCAGTTCGTGGTACTCCTGCTCCCACTCATCCTGACAGGCGGCGTCGAACGGTTGTGAATAGTCCACTTCGTTGCGGATCTCCAACGCGCCGCCCGGTCCCACGTTGAACCGCAACCGGGTGTAGGTCTCACCGCCGCGGGCCAGGATGAACATCACCGCCCAATCGGCCCGGCCGAAGCAACGGGCGAACGTCTCCTCGTCGGTGCCGCTGGGGCGAGCGCAGTCGCAGGGATGCGTATGCACCCAGATGCGGCCGAACTGGCGGGGGTGGCGGCCCTGGTCCACCTGTTGTTCAAAGAAGTCGGCTACGGCCTCATCGTCGAAGCTGACGCTGACCGGCGAGCATTGCTGCTGCACCAGGCACAGATCTTCCACCAGCAGCAAATCATCGGGCGGCGTGATCCCGAAGCCACCGATCTCAGTGCCGCCCACGTCGCGCAGGAACAGCAGCTTGGCCCAAGCGTAGGGGCTAAACCGCAGCTTCGGCGTACTGGGCGGTCTCGTCAACATCGTCGATCGCATCTTCAGCATCTGCTGGCGCTCGGCGACACTTAGGACATCGTTCTTCATCGAGACACTCCTTACAGAATTTTCCATAGCACTGCTGGCAGACAGCCAGGCAGTCGCAGCAAAAGGACTTACGGCAGCAGGGGCATTTGACGGTGTGGTTCGCACAGAAGCATTCGCCACAGTCGTTGCAGTAGATGACACATGCGTGGCAGAGATCCTCCTCGCAAGACGCGCAGCAGAACCGGTCTCCTTCATCACGGATCATGTCGCCGCAATCGTAACACGCCCATGCCTTCCAATCTTCCAATCGCACGTAGGGGTTGTGCGGGTTGTAGTTTTCCAGGATCGGCCGTACCAGCTGAAAAAACTCCAGAATCCGCCCCTGGTGCAACGCGTCGCGGATGGCTTGCTGGCCATCGCCTTCGCACAGCGTTTCCTCCTGTACGTGCGGATGCGTCACGTCGGATTTACTGGCGGCCGGATGGGGGTCCAAGGCGATCACCCGGTAACCGCGGTAGTACATGCTGCTCCAATCGAGGACCACGCGGAAACGACCTAAGTTGATATCTCGCAGCACGATCGGCAAGGTCTCGACCGCGATGGCCTTGTGCTCCACGTCGATCTGAACTTGTTCGACTTC
>SKVE01000814.1 GCA_007129635.1 Planctomycetaceae bacterium | reverse complement strand
CCGTTCGGGTTCGAACAGAAAATAGTTGAGTGTCCCCATTGTTCCAGTGTCCCCGTTGTTTCCCGTCCCCGTTGTTGTGAAATGTTGGCGGGGTGGTACCTTATGAATGACGGTGCCCCGATGGTTGGGTCAATTTGTGAAAGAGTTCACGATTTTGGACATTCGTACAGAAAGAGATTGCTTGATGAATCGCGGATGGCGCTTTGTTGTGGTTTTCGTGACCGTTGGCTGGTTGGCGATCGGGGTGCTCGGTTTCGCGGAAGATGCCGCTTGGCGAGCGGTCTTTGCGACGCCTGAAGATCTGGCGGGCATCGACCAGCCGATCGTGTGTATCCTGACGATCCAGCACCCCGAGATCATCCGACGTCAATTGGCCGACAAACCGGTCGAGGAGTACTCGGGGGCCAAGCTACGCGATCGCATGCAGCAGTTGAGCGGCGTGCGTTGCGTGGTGGTGCACTTCACCGAAGTCCAAGGCCAAGATCTGGAACATCCGCACATCAAAGCGATCCTGATCACCGGGCGATCGCGGGTGGTCAGTCGCGAATTGGACGCCCAGTTCTATCCTCTGATCCGCGAGACGGCTATCCCGCTGTTCGGATTCTGTGGCGGCATGCAGATGATCAGTCAGGCGTATTCATCGGCCGTCGTGCCGATGCGTTCCTTGCGCGAAGGCGAGGCGGATCCGAATCCCAATTATCACCCGGGTCGATACAAGGAATGGGGCTTTCTTCCGGTTCAGATCGTCCAACGCGATCCGTTGTTCGAGGGCCTGCCCGACGAGATCGTGGTTCGCCAGGCGCATGCCTATCAGGTCCAGCAGGTTCCTGACGAGTTCCTGCTGCTGGCATCGACGGCCGAATGCACGATCCAGGCCATCAAGCATCGCCAACGTCTGGTCTATGGGACTCAGTTCCACCCCGAAGTCTACGACGACCAGCATCCGGATGGTCGCACCGTGGTGAGCAACTTCTTCCGTCTGGCTGGGCTGGCCAGATCGGACTGAGCGACGGAGTTCTTTTCAAGACGACTGTGTTTCGCGAGACAACGTCATCAAGAATCAAGGAATAGATCATGACGAAACAACGGGGTCCGATGCAGCCAGATCCGAACATCGGCCAACATTTGCATCCTCAGATACCCGTGGCTTCAGCACCCGAGGGCGATGCGACCGGTGGCGTCATCCCGTACAAGAACGTACCGGCGCTGCTTGCGTACTATTTCGGCGTCTTCTCCTTGATCCCTTGTTTCGGCATCACCTTGGCCATACCCGCGTTGATTCTGGGGATCATCGGCCTGCGCAAAAGGGCTCAGAATCCGGCGATCAAAGGCAGCGTTCATGCTTGGATCGGGATCGTCATGGGTGGTTTCTTTACGCTGCTTTGGGGAGGGTTGATCGTGATGACGTTGCTGCTGCCGATGATCGGCGGTTGAAGGTTCTTGACAATCCGTGGGATTGCTGACAGCATAGAGACCGGCAACGCGACCAGTGTCATTCCCTCGCATCCTACCGGAGACAACTCGATATGACTAAAAGAATCAGCCGCCGCACATTCACCACAGCGACCGCCGCCACCCTGGGCTTGACGGCCACTCGCGCCAGCATGGTGCTGGGTGCCAACGATCGTATCCGTCTGGGGTTCATCGGCGTGGCCAATCGCGGTCGTCAATTGGTCGATGCGTTTCAGAGTCACCCGGAATCCGAGGTGGCGGCCCTGTGTGACGTAAGCGAACCGACGCTCGCTCAAGCCCGCGAGCGTTACGGCGAGAACGTGCCGTGCTATCGCGATTTTCGCAAGATGTTGGAGCGGAAGGATCTGGATGCGGTGGTGATCGCCACACCGGACCACTGGCATGCGATCCAGACGATCGACGCCTGCAATGCGGGCAAGGACGTGTATGTCGAGAAGCCCGCGTCGATGACGGTCTACGAAGGGCGCAAGATGGTCGAGGTGGCTCGGCGAACCGGGCGCGTGGTCCAAGTCGGCCTGCATCGCCGCGCGTCGGAACTGTATGCCGAAGTGGCCAAGCGAGTCCAGGACGATCTGCTGGGCAAAGTGACGGTCTGCCGCTGTTATCATCTGAGCAACATGTATCCGACAGGCATGGGCAAGGCCGAGCCCACGGCGCCACCCCCGGGGCTGGATTGGGATTTGTGGTTGGGGCCTCGGCCGATGGAGTCGTATCGCGAGACGATCGCGCCGTACAAGTTTCGCTGGTGGATGCTGTATTCCTCGCAGATCGCCAATAACGGGGTGCATCATCTGGACGTGATTCGCTGGATGACCGGCGACGGCGGTCCGGTGCGTATCGCAGCATTGGGCGGGCGGTACGCGGTCGAGGACGATCGCACGATCCCCGACACGATGCAGGCGATCCTGGAGACCGGGCCGGGGCGGCTGGTGATGTTCGGGCAATACGAGGCCAATGGGAATCCGGCCTTGCCGCACCCGGGGCACGGCGAGTTACGGGGCACGCAGGGTACGGCTTATCTAAGCGACTCGGTCGTACGCGTGATTCCGGAACGGGGCGGTCAGTACCAGGACCGCCAACCGCGGATGGAACCGATGGAGTTCAAAGCGGCCGATTACCGACACGCAGATCACCGTGTGGCGAACCTGTCCCTGACGGCTCAACACGCCAAAGATTTCCTGGACTGCATGCGATCACGGGGCATGCCCAAGTGCGATATCGAGGTCGGACATATTTCGACGACGTACGCGCTGTTGGCCAACATTGCCTTGATGACCGGCAGCACGTTGGAATGGGATCCCGAAAAAGAACGCTTTACGAACAACCCGGAAGCCAACGAGTGGCTACATTACGAATATCGCAAGCCCTGGAAGTTGAACGTATAGTTCGCACGGAGGTGGAACGATGATCAGGATGACGCGACGACAGTTCTTCGGTACGGCCGTCGGCTCGACCGCAGCCGCTTCGGTGATCTTGGGACGACCGACTCGATCGGTCGCTCAGCCCCCCGCTCCGTCGTCGGTCGTGCCGGTCGAGGACGCGAGACCGCTGGTAGCGGCTGGCGGCCAGTTACGGCCGATGGTCGAATTAGAAGAGGACGTTTACCAGTTCCAACCGGCCAACAACGGGGCGGGGCCGATGTGGTCGCACGGCAACACCTGCCTGGTCCGGTGGAAAGACGATGTGTTTGTCAGCGGTCTGGAAACGTTGGCCGATTACCCACCGCTGAACAATTGCCGCTGGATGTTGTTCCAGCGAAAGGACGATCAGTGGCTGTTGCAGCAGGCGGACCCGAACGACCGGACTCGCGAGCCGTGTCCGCTGAGTTGTTTTCAGGATGGACGCGTGATGATGTCGGTCAATCCCACGCTGACGACCGATCCGGCGGCCGTTGCCGGCCCGGCTCGGCCTGAAATCCTGCAATTCTCGGCCTCGGATGCTCGAGCGGCCTACAAGACGCTGCTGCCGCAATGGGGCGACTCGCCGCCGTTCACCGAACACTCCTATCGCAGCTTTGCCGCCGATGGGACTCGGGACGAGCTGATCCTGTTCCAGAACATCGGTTACACCCACTCCCGCTGGGCGTTTCTCGATCAGCAGCAGCGTTGGACGACGGGCAGATTGGATTGGTTGCCGCGTGAAGATCCTGAAAAGGCGCCCTATGGCGGGGCCGGGACTCGCGTCAATTACCCGACCGTGGCCTTGAAAGATCAGTCCGTTCACTTTCTGGGCAACTCGGCCTTTGACCAGTGGGAACGCATGCCGGACGTGGGTGACTTGAAGCGACAGTGGGGTCCGCGATTTCGGAAACTGTATTACACCTGGTCGGACGACATCACCACCGGCAGGTTCTCTGATTGGATCGAGATCGACCATTGCTACTCGACCGGCGGCTGGCTGTTCTCCTGCGATCTGTACCTTGCGGACGACGGTGACGTTCACATGCTGTGGCACGAGAATCCGATCCATTTGACGTTGCGCAACGAGCGGTTTCCCGACATCGAACGGATCTGGGCCTTGAAGTACGCCGTCGTGCGTCGCGGCCAGGTCATCCAGCGACGGACGCTGCTGGCCGGCGGCGAAGTCGGCTCGACAGAGATCCCTGGTCGAGGTCGATTTCATGTGACGCCGGATGGCCGCTTGTTCGTCATCTGCTACGTCCACGGCACCGACGTTACAGGCACACCTGTCTCGGAGAACCGTCTGATCGAATTGCTGCCTGACGGGACCGGTACGCCGCCAATCAAATTGGACATGGAACACCCGCTGACCGTGTTTTTCACCGCCACGATGCGAGCTGGTTGCGCACCGTCTGCCACCATCGATCTGCTGGGTACGCGAGCCGGCACCTCGGGGACGATCAGCTACGCTCGCATCGCATTGAGTCCCCAGCCGGGTCGTCCTTAGACCTGCGAAATCCCCTTTCCCATTACCTCGGAGATGCCATGTCGGACACTTTTGCTTTAGCCAACCCGCTTTGCCAATTGCTCGGCAAGGATCGCAACGACTTTACTCGGGCTGATCTGCTGAAGGTTGTTCGGACCAAAGAAATCGAGCGGTTTACTTTTCGCTATACGGGCGGTGACGGGCGGCTGAAGGAATTGCGGCTGCCCTTCTCGAATACAGAACAAGCGGACCGTATCCTGGCAGCGGGCGAACGTGTTGACGGTTCGTCGCTGTTCAAAGGGTTCGTCGATGCGGGGGAATCGGACCTGTACGTGGTCCCCGTCTACCGATCGGCGTTCGTCAACCCGTTCGACCCGACCAGCTTGGACTTCATCTGTCGATTCTTGGATCGCGAAGGCAGACGAGCGCCCTTTACCCCGGACAATATCCTGGCGTTGGCACATGAGCGTTTCCGTCAGCGGACGGGCTGCGAATTGTGGGCGTTGGCCGAGCCGGAATTCTACTTGATCGCACCCAACCAGGGCGAACACTACATCCCGCCCCGGCAAGCCGGTTATCATGCCGCCGCGCCGTACTTCAAGAGCAACGAAGTGGTCAACGAGATGCTGCGTCACCTGTCGCGGATTACCGGCGCGATCAAGTATGCGCATTCCGAAGTTGGTTTCATCGAATCGATGGCGTCCGACGAAGCGCAGTTGAACGGACGGCGTGCGGAACAGCACGAGATCGAATTCCACTCGCATCCCATCGAGGAAATGGGCGATTTCATGTCGATCGCCCA
The DNA here is from genome assembly GCA_007129635.1 of Planctomycetaceae bacterium. Lineage (GTDB taxonomy): Bacteria > Planctomycetota > Planctomycetia > Pirellulales > Pirellulaceae > SKKK01. The sequence continues at coordinate 5,903 of SKVE01000814.1, read as the reverse complement.
GTGGATCATCCGCAAGATCGCTTACCGAAACGGCATCATCGCCACGTTTGCACCGAAAATCGAAGAGGGGATCGCGGGCAACGGGTACCATATCCACTTGGAACTGATCCAGGAAGACCGCAATGTCATGACGACCTCCGAAGGTCGCTTATCGGAAGACGCGCTAAAGATGGTCGGCGGGTTGACCACGTATGCACCGACGATTTCGGCGTTTGGCAATACGGTGGCCACATCGTACCGTCGCCTGGTACCCAATCAGGAAGCGCCCACGCGGATCTGTTGGAGCGATTCGAATCGGTCGGTGTTGATCCGCGTGCCTTTGGGATGGTCCGGTGGCGCGGATCTGGCTCGGTTTATCAACCCCAACGAGACCGAGGACTACCATGACCAGCGTGGCCGCCAGACCGTCGAAATCCGCTCGCCCGACGGCTCGGCGTCCGGCCACCTGTTGCTGGCTGCGCTCGTGACCGCCGCCGAATACGGATTGACGCAACCGAGAATGATTCAATTGGCCGAACAGACGCGGGTGGAAGGCAACATCTTTCGGGATGCGGATACTTTGAGCCGCTTGGATTCGTTGCCCGCAAGTTGCGTACATGCCGCGCGTCTGTTGCGCCAGCAGCACGCGCTGTACGACGAATATGGCGTGTTCCCGCCTCACGTGATCGACCACGTCTGCCATTTATTGGAGATGGAAGACGACGAGTATTTGGGCGTCAAGCTGGATGCGATGTCCGACGAAGAGCGTCTGGCCTATACGCGACGCCTGATGCATCGCGATATCCATCGGCACTAAGCGACCCGGAACAAATAACTTGAACAAATAGTAGCAGGCACACTCCGTGTGCCGTCCGCAGGTTACGGCACACGGAGTGTGCAGTCCGCAAGTTACGGCACACGGAGTGTGCCTACTACTTTGGAATGGAACAACTTATTCCGGTTCAGGCGCTATGCGATCGGCTTGCCACACGTTCTTCCGAGGGAATCACGATGGCTGCTCAGCCAACCAAGAGCGACGTTTCCCAGCGCGATCGACTTCGGCAACCAGTCGAGTTGATCGCGAGGGATCTGGACGACGACTTGCGACGAGCCTACCAAGTGACCGGACATTGGAACGACGCGGGGCAGACCGATCGATTGGCCACGGCAGCGTTGCACCGAGCCTTGGAGCGGTTGAGTGCCACCGGATGCTGGGGCAGCGCCAATCGTCTGCCATCCCAGTGGCTGTGGCAGATCGTTGGGCATTGGCTGGAGTGCGGCGTGTTGCAATGGCGAGCCCGCTCGAAACCGCGTGGCTATGCGGGCGATTTCGAGATGCTGTCGATGATCGTCGCGCGCGAGATCTGCGGTCATCCGCTGGGCGCTGCTTTCGATCGTTACTTCCAGGCCCAGGCGGCTCCGCAAGCCGTGCGGAACCGTACGGAACTGGTCGGCGATGCTATCGCCGCATTGATTCGCCAGCGTCCCACCGGATCGATTCGCGTTGTCAGCATCGGTAGCGGGCCGGCGTTGGATCTGCAGCGAGCATGCGACCAGTTGACATGGCAGCAACGCCAACAACTGCACCTGATCTTGCTGGATTTGGACCCCGTCGCGTTGGATGATGCGAATTCGCGACTGGCGTCGCGGATCCCGCCGGGCCAGTTGCAGCCGATCCGCGAGAATCTGTTTCGACTGGCCCAACCCGTACGAAGCCGAAAATATCTGGCAGACGCCGATATCCTCGTCTGTACCGGGTTGTTCGATTATCTGGACGATGACGATGCCGCAGCGATGCTGTCACGTTTCTGGCAAGCATTACCTTCCGGAGGAAAGGCCTGGGTCTTCAACTTTGCTCCGCACAACCCCAGCCGAGCGTACATGGAATGGATCGGCAACTGGTACCTGAACTATCGTACGGCGGAACAGATGAGCCGATTGGCATCCCAAGCGAGCATTCCGCCGCATCAGGTGCAGATCGCCGCCGAACCCAGCGGGATCGACCTGTACTGGCAGATCAGCAAACCGGCAGGCTAGATGTCAGTAATCCCGAAACGGTCCGCGTGGTTCGGCGGCTTCCATGTCTTGCAGCCAGCGTTGGAAATGACGTTCCATCTGCGCCGCCTTTTCGGGCATGGTCTGGATCAGATTGTTTTTTTCGCCGATATCTTCCGAAAGGTCGAATAGGAATTCTTCGCCGTTGTTGTCGATCCACTTCCAGTGCCCGACACGTGCGGCTTGCAACCCACGGCGTTTCCAGAACATGGATTCGCGTGGCGAAGGCTCTTGGCCGTTTAACACGGGCAGCATGTCGAAGCCGTCCAGAACAACATCTTCGGGCGGTTGGATATCGACCAGATTCAACAGCGTTGGAAACCATTCCATCGCGGTCAGGAATTGGGTGTTGACCGTACCGGCTGGGATCAGCGGCGGGTAGCGAACCAAGCAGCACACGCGCAGGCCGCCTTCGAACACCTGTCCCTTCCGGCCTCGCAAGGGTGAATTATCGGCCCCTCCTGAACCGCCGTTATCCGAAAAGAAGATGACGATCGTATTGTCGGCCAATCGGTACTCGTCCAACAGATCCAGGACGGCTCCGATCGCCGCGTCCATCGCGGTCACCGAACCCAGATAATGGGTTTTTCTCAAGGCGACGTTGGGCACTTTGGCAGGTTGGCCGTAACGGACGGCATCGACAAAACCTTCTTTTGCGTACAAGTCCGGGTACTTTTGCCGCCATGGCTCGCAGGCCTGAGCCGCAGCGCGGATCGCCGGGTCCAGATTGGACGCATTGTGCGGGGCGTTGAACGGCAGGTACAGAAAGAAAGGCCGATCCTTATTCTGTTGCAGGAATCGTACCGCCTCGCGGCGGAACAGGTCCGTGGCATAGACTCCCTGGTCTTCGTTGGTCGGTTCATTGTTGCGAACCATCGAAGGCACGCCGTATCGCTCGTGCGTGTAGTAATCGATCCCGGTGTTCACGAACCCATAGAATTCATCCCAACCGCGTGCCAGCGGCAAAAAACGCCGGTGCATGCCCAGATCCCACTTGCCAAAGATCCCGTTGTAGTACCCGGCTTGCTTCAATAAGACGGGCAGATGGATCTCGCGGGTGTCCATGCCCCCGATCCGCTCCCAGGTCACGGCGTACTCTTCGGGCGAATACTCATGTCCGTAATCGGGCGCCTCATTTCGGATCATGTCATAGATCCCGTTGCGCTGGGGATAACGGCCGGTCAAGAACGCGCCGCGGCTGGGAGTACAGGCGGGCCAAGCCACGTAGAAATCGGTCAGTCGCACTCCCTCACGGGCGATACGATCCAAGTGCGGCGTCAAAATATGATCGCTCAACACACCCAGATCGTTGTAGCCCTGGTCGTCCGAGACGATCAGCACGATATTTGGCGGGCGATCCGTCGTCGCAGCGTCTGTCGCCATCGTCGCCGACGTGAAAAGAAGACACAAGAGAACGGCAAGTACGCGGATCATGACGGGTGCTCCGTGGGAAAGGGGGTCACGGTTGAGATTTCGCCTTCTTCGCGGGCCGTGGCAGCGGATCGACGGACGCCGGTTCGAAAACGGCCAGATCCGGCAGTTCGGTCCGGACGCCGGTCGGCGGTACCTCCAACTGGGCCGTCCAGACAATGCCGTTCAGGATCAAGCGGCGGAGATCTTCCAGTTCCCAGTTGCGGTAGAAGTGCGGCATGACGATGCCCACGCCGCGCCCTCCGTCCGCTCGCTGGATGCCCCAGGCGACGATCTCGCGTTGCGGCGCTTCGGGCGGCAGCATCGAGGTCGCCAGCGCCGTGACTCCGTCGCCCAACTGATTGCCGTTCGGGCCGAAGTAGTTGTTGATGTAGGGTTCATCGTGAAAGGTGAATTCACGCCATCCGCGGGATACCGGGTGCTGGGAAGCGGCAGGGGTGATCGTTGCCCGGTCAAAGATCCTCGCGACGGACTGATGGTGCTTGCAACGGGTGGCAAAATAGCCGCCCATCCAGTCCAACAGCGGATGTTCACCATGCTCGCCCACATCATCCGCTCGCAATCCCGTCGCATAATGGACACACACGATCCCGCATCCACGCTGCATCATCCCGTCCAACTGTTCCAGGATGGCCGGCGGGTCAGGCATCCGCATCGGCGGGAAGATATCGCCGATAAAAACGATCGATGCCACGCCGTCCAGCGTTGCCGGATCGTCGGGCCACTGATCCCAGACCTGAGCCGTGACGCTCGGCCCGCCGATCATGTTCTCCAGGCAATGCTTCATCAGCCGAGCGCCAGCCGCCTCTTCGTGCGTCCCCGGCGGATGCGAACTCGGCCCGACGACGATCGCCACTTGCGGCGGGGAGGTCTGGGCCAGCGTTGCACTCGATGTCCAGAAACAGACGATCAACCACACGGCGACAAACATGGACGTTTTCATCGAATCGATCCTGATTAAGGTGCATGGATACCTTCCCTTCCGCTTCCAATGACGATAAACTGTCGACCCGCCAGCGGCAAGCAGGGGAAAGATGAGATGAAGGACAGTTTGCGGCAATATTTTGATCAGCAGGTCGACCAGGTCTTGGCGGACGCGCCGCCCGAAGTGCATGAATTGTTGGACGAAGTGACCATGTATGTCGAGGATCATCCGTCGCCGCGCATCATGCGACAGATGGGCGTGCGCAACCGCCGAGCACTCTGCGGACTGTATACCGGCATCCCGCTGACCGAACGGCACGTCGATGTTTCCGGAGTGTTGTCCGACGCGATCTATCTGTATCGCGAAGGCATTTTGGACATGGCTCGCGATCTCCGCGGCCGCATCGACGAGCAGGAACTGCTTCGTCAAATCCGCATCACGCTGCTGCACGAATTGGGCCACTACCACGGCCTGGACGAAGACGATCTGCAGGCATTGGGCTACTAAGGACGCACCGCTTCCGCGTATCCCGCGTGGCGCAGCAGGGAGTGCCAAAGATCCAGCCAGTGGCGGGTGAAGTGGTAGTCCAGGTCAGCGTGGTGACCTGGCGCAGGATTCACGGTCAACGGCAGCTTCAGCGGTGTTCCATCGGCGCGGAAGAACGTCTGCCCGCGATCGTCCGACCAGGCATACACCTGAGCGTCCCGGATGCGCGCGTTGGTGCCGAGTCCTCGGATCGGAACCCGAACATGCATTCGCCCGCTGCGGTCGAAGCGGACTCCCCAGCCACGAATGTAGTTGTAAAAGTGAGGTTGCCAGGCCCAGACGAACACCGTTTCAGCGGGCACGAAGGGGCGAGGCTCCCAGGGGATGCCGCCTCGACGAAGGAAGATCTCGCCCCAGGCATCCTGGGTTGCCTGGAACACCGCGTTCGCATCAGCCCCCACGGGACTCCACCGGCGCCGATCGGCATCGTAGCGATAGAATCCCCAGCTTTGGATACCCTGCGCGCCAATCCTGCCGTACAGGTACATCACGTTGTCGGGGTCGCGGACAAAATTCATGTAGTTCATGCCCGGTGACGGGAGGTTGCGGGGGTTATTCCGCTGGCCCACAAACTCCAACGAGGAAAGGTCGCCGGGACGGCTGGATACCCAGTACATCACGGAAGGAAAGCGATCGTCGTTGCGGTTTCGGGATAACCCCATCTTCTCCCAGCTTCCGGGCACGTACAGCCCGGGATGCGGCTGGTTGTGCAAGCCGCCGATCAGATGGATGTGCCCGCGCTGATCGACATCGATCGTCCAACCCAGCAGTTTCGTGTCACTGCCTTCGAAGACGAACCAGTTCCCCTCCAGGATTACCGACTGGGTCTTGCCTTGCGGGTCGGTCTTATGGATACGGACCCGGTACAGGTTCGGCGAATCGGCGTGAATCCAATTCTCGGCCGCTTCGCGGAATTCGACCGGCAACGCTGCGATGGTCTCCTGGTAATCTTCCGCGCTGATTTTTT
>SKVE01000805.1 GCA_007129635.1 Planctomycetaceae bacterium | reverse complement strand
TAATCGTTCGTTCGGTAGGTCCTCATCCGGGGTTTCGTCGAGGTACGTTTGCAGTTCATTGATCACGTCTCCAAACGGCTCTTCGCGCTGCTTGCGCATCGTCCACAACTGTGCCAACGACTGCCGAACCGCATTGATCGCATTGCTGCGAAGGATCACGTCATCCTCCTCGACGGCGCTGGACAGGTCATCCCGGGCAGCCGTAACAAGAAGCTGACATCGCTGCAAAGCAGCTCGGTGCGTACTCAGCCAACGAGGGTCATTACGTCCGCGAACTGCCGTACCGCCAGGTGCGTCTTTCCCCGTCGCGCGGCTACCGGCAGTACTGATCGTCGCGGCATAGTCATCACCAGATACCGAGCCGATACCAATTCCGCGCGAGCTTCCGGTCTTGGACGATTCGATCCGTTCGATGAGTGATGTTTCAGACATTGGTTACCTCATGGGTGCCGTGTTTCGCGAGGACGACCTTCTTAACCACAACGAAGTCTTCATACGATGTATTGATGAAATCGCTGATCGAAACACCTGGAATTGGGGGAACTTCAAGATGTGCATCCAGGTCAAGAAGCACCCTATATTGCGGGTGTGACTTGATTTGTCGGTTTCCGGAGCCAAGCAACAAGAGATGCATTGAGTTCCCAACTAGAGGCATGTGCGATCTCTTCGATAGAGCGAACAGGTAGATATACTGGACTTCCTGAAGGATGCCGATTGCCGACAGGGATGCCCCAATGGCTCGGGGCAGACCTCCGCCTAGTCCGCCCGAGCCGGGGTGTCTTCGGCCTTCTTTTCGTCGATACGCTCGACCAGGTACTGGATCCACGCCTCCATGCCCCAACCGGTTTTCGCAGAAACCTCGAAGACCGGCATTCCCGGCTTGACCGCATCGATGCTGGCTCGCATCTGAGCATGGTCGAATTCAAGGGCTTCAGCGATGTCCATCTTCGTGATGATGCAAATATCGGATCGATCGAAAATCTTGGGGTATTTCAAAGGCTTGTCCTCGCCTTCGGTGGTCGAGACCAGTACCACCTGCAGATCTTCCCCCAGGTCGAACGCCGAGGTGCAGACGAGATTCCCGACGTTTTCGATGATCAATAAATCGAGTTCTTCGACGCGGAACTGCGATGCGGCCGCGGCGATCGCCTTGTCGATATGGAACGATTCCAGATGGCACATGCTATGCGTTTCCACCTGATACGCAGGGGCACCGCTCTTTCTCAGTCGGACGGCGTCGTTTTCGGTTTCGACGTCGCCGACGATCGCAGCGACAGCGAAGCGATCGATCAACCGGGCCATCGTGTACTTCAGCAACTCGGTTTTGCCCGTACCGGGCGAGGAAACGAAATTCGCCACGAAAACCCCGTCGGCGGCGAAACGGGCTCGCAGCCCTTGCGCAAGTTCGTCGTTTTTTTTCAGAATGTTCTTGCGAATCTCAATCAGCTTGGGGGGATTCATATTCAGATATCTCCACAGAGAGGATCTCCAGTTCACGTCCCGCCAGGACTTCCGTGATCGACGCAGCACAAATTGGGCACCGAAAAACGAAGTCGGCGTCTGGTAGCGTATGCTCACGCTGGCACGACTCACACCAAATGCGCACGGGAACTTCTTCGATTTCCAGGGTCGAACCGCTGAGCCGTGTATCGGCACATGCGACGTCCCAAGCGAATCGCAGGGAATCCGGCACTACCCCGGAAAGGGCACCCACACGGATCTGGACCGACATGACCTTGCCGTTTTGCTCGGCCAAGTCCTCGAGGATGGTTTCTACAGCGCGCAGTGCGATCGATAATTCGTGCATACCGTTACGGCCGCGGGTGGGTCAGCAGCGGGGGCAACGTGGTTGCCAAGTAATATGCTTGCGGGACGTGCATGTCCATCCAATTCGCCAAATCGAAGGGGTTACGACTGTGTCGGGCTTCCGACAGCAGGGACAGATCGAACAGCGACGGTGGTCGTCTGTATTCCACCACTCGGGTCCGAGCTTCGTCCAATCCGGCCATCGCGATCGCTCGCTCGATCGCGTCTTCCACAAAGCCGATCTCATCGATCAGACCATGCTGCTTCGCCTGCTCGGCCGTGAACACCTCGCCGGTAGCCAGACGATCTAACGCCTCGGGATCTTCGCGAAACGCGGGACGCCCAAGCTTGATCTGGTCCTTGAACCGGACAAACGCCGCCTCCAGATAAGCCGTCATGATCTCACGCTGCTCGTCTGACATCGGGCGTGTCATGCTCATGATCCGTTTGTTCGGATGGCTGACCAGCGAATCGTCCTCGACTTCGAATCGCTCGAGCAATCCAGTCAGATTGTAGTGCGGGATCACGACACCGATCGATCCGGTTGTGGTTGTTGGTTCGGCATAGATCGAATCCGGTTGATCGCCAACGGCCATCGAGACGTAGTAACCGCCGCTGGCGGCGATGCTGCCCATGCTGACGACCAACGGAATGTCTCGTTCCTTGCGCATTTTGCTCAGATGGTGCAAGATGTAATCCGAACCGGTGATGGTTCCGCCCGGCGAGGAGACTCGCACCACGACCGCTTTGACGCTTTTGTCCTTCAGCACCTGGTCGATCTGATTCTTGACGAACCCGCTGCCATCCAAAATCGCACCTGTCACCGCGATGATGGCCACCTTGTCCCGGCCGCTCTTTTCCCCCGAATGATAACGCTCTTGAATACCTTCGGTGGTGTCGAAATACTGTTGCACCGCAAACGACATGCTGATCAGGATCAGCACAGAAACGCCAAACGCTGCCCACCCCATCCAGCCGAACAGACGTTGGAAGCGACCCGGACCGCAATTGACGGTAATTTGCGGTGGCCAGGGAGTCGAGACGGGCGTTGGAGGTGACGGTTGAGGCGAAACCATTTCTGCATTCGGTACTTCTTTGTCCATGAAATTCCCTTTGTCAATATTGAAAGAAACCGTGATGGTGAAATCTGGCAATTCCCTAAGTGCTTCTAGTTTAACTGTTTGCTGCCTGAAAGCAATCTGGAACCTGGGACAGCAGCCTTAAGACAGCAGCCTTAAGACACAAATGCGTTGAACTCAGTCTGTGCTGAAGTGCCACACCAGGCACTCCCACTTGATGTGCCCTGCCTTCTCGGTACCTAGGGTCACCTCATTGCGATGAGATCTGCTTCGCTAGTACAGAAGTCGTGGTGAAGCCATCAAGTAGACTGCGGCGGAAACGCGATAAGAAGGGTGGTTTTTCGGAACCTCCACACGTTTTCTCCTGTTATCGATATGTCCTCGACACCAGAAGGACGGACACTTCAGCATCAATTCCCTTCGAACGGCAAAATGCTGCGAGTTATTCGAAAGCCAGAGTCTTAGCAGTGCTGGTGGTGTTGCAGTCGTGCCACTGGATCAGGTAAGCTAGTGGCTGACAGGCCCTAACAAAACCGCGTCGGTGTCGGAGAGACCGGACCACGTGGGCCATTTTGTCAGGGCTTTTTAGGGAACGTTTTCGTGTTTTTGGTCAAGGTAGGTAGAAGGAGTTGCCCGTGCTTGTGGCTGCCTCGACGGAGTGTTTTCGCGATTTGCCCCTGGTAGATGCCATCAATCGCATCATCGATTTGGAGTACAGCCATATCGAGATCGCGATTCACGAAAGCGGCCAGCAACTCAGGCCGTCTCAGTTGGCGGAGGATCTGGTCGGATCGGTCAGCTTGGTTCGCGATACGCATCGCGCTTCGATCGTTTCGTACAGCATCGAGATCGAGGCGACCGATGAAGTTCATTACGAGCAATTCGCCGCCTGTTGCCGACTGGCAAAAGCCACCAAAGTTGTGACGCTGACCGTCCCTTCCGGGGAGCTTGGAACACCGTTTAACAAGGAGGTCGAGCATCTACAGCGATTAGTTACTTTGGCAGAATCCGAAGGGGTTCGGATCGGGATCAAGAGCCAGGTGGGGCGTTTGTCGGAGGATCCGGATACGGTCAAGGTCTTGTGCGACAATGTGCCAGGATTGGGCCTGACGTTGGATCCTAGCCACTACATTTGCAATCCGTTGGGACCGCGTAACTACGATCGTTTGATTCCCTACGTCTTCCACGTGCATTTGCGGGACACCACGCCCACCGAACTGCAAGTGCGGATCGGTCAGGGGGAAATCGAATATGGCCGTTTGGTAAACCAGTTGAATCAGGTGAAATACGACCTGGCTCTAGGCGTGCACCTGGCCGAATTGCCGGGGGTGGATCACATGGTCGAGATGCGTAAGATGCGTCTGCTGTTAGAGAGCCTGCTTTAGGCCGTCAGCGGGATCGGGGATGCGGTGAATTGTTCGTAGCAGGATCGGGCAGACGCCACGTCGTCGTCTCGGGACAACAGCAGGCCTCGCAACCGCCCGCGGCGGATGACGCCTTTTTCCAGCGGTGCCTCGAACATCGTGAATCGCGATGCGTACTCGGACAACTCCCGCGACGCACACGCTATTTCCAGGTCGATGAAATCGCTCGGATGCACCAACTCGAGATAACTGAACGATGCCTCGCACGGTCGGCACAACAGGATCCCCGGCGGATTCAGCTTGACGGGTGACGAGATATCCGAAACGTCGATTTCGATCGCCTCGGCGGACGTAGGCTGGCTACCGTCGACTCGAAGCATCCGGCTGTTCGATAGATGACTCTCGACGATCATACGAGGATCGCTATCCAGCAATTCGGTTTGAACGGAAAGAATCAGTTCGACGCCGCCCAGCACGTTTCGTGAATCCAAACCGGTCAGGGCACGCCAATAGACTTGCCAGGTGAACTCGGGTACCTTGCTCATTCGGTAATCGACCACAAGATCCGGCCCTCGCTGATGAACGTTTTCACACACGGGGCCCCCTACTTCGGACGGCGATTTCGAATGGATTCGCAGCAAACTGGCGTTCTGGTACGTGTCCCCCGCCATTTGACACAAGACGGCTCCCGATTCGGGAGAATGGGTATCGATTTCGATCGCGAACGTTGGAGTCTGAAAGACGGCCCGATTCTCGTCGAGTTGCCACATCGAAAAACTTCCTGTAACGATACAAAAAAACCCCGCCGAACGCATGGGCTGCGAATCGGCGGGGCCGGAACAGAGAAGAGGCAGATTTCATAATAGCTTTTTTCATTGCATTGTCTATAGCAAAAAACCAAAAAATTTGAAAGAACTTATTTTTTTGCCCCGAAAAGGATTCGATGCGAGCCGCGGGGCATGAATCTCGCTGCTTTGAAAGGAAAAACAGTGCTTGAAGACTACTTAGACACAGCCGAACGAGCTGCGCGAGCGGGTGGCGAGATCCTGACGGCCATGCAAGGCTCCATCCATGCTCGCGCCAAGGGCCGAAATGATTTGGTGACGGAGGCGGATTTGGCGTCGCAGCAGGCGATTCGAGACATATTGCTGGGCCGATACCCCGAACATGGTTTTGTCGGGGAAGAATCGGAGGGTGCTACAGACGATCTGGCTCGATCCCTGGACGACCCGGACCGTCGAGATTCGTTTCGCTGGATCGTCGACCCACTGGATGGCACCACGAACTACATCCACGGAATGCCCCACTATTGCGTCTCGATCGGGCTCGAACAATCAGGCGAATTACTGGCCGGTGTGGTCTTCGACCCAGTTTCCGGCGAGTGCTTTCGCGCCGTTCGCGGCGGCGGTGCGGAACTGGATGGCAAGCCTCTGGAGGTAAGCGGCTGCCAACAGGTGAACGAAGCGCTGATCGCCTTTGGCTTTGCTCCCGATGTGCGACCCGACGCACCCGAGATCGCTCAGTTCTTGGCGATCATGCACGCGTGTCGATCGATTCGGCGGATGGGTTCCGCAGCCTTGAACCTGTGTTACATCGCAGCGGGACGCATGGATGCGTACGTGGCTGGCTGTGCTAAAGCCTGGGACGTCGCGGCAGGGGCGCTGATCGTGCGGGAAGCCGGGGGGCACATCACCGGCATCGATGGGGGAACGTTCGACCTACGACACCCCCACTTTGCCTGCGCATCCAGCCCCCAGTTGCATTTCCAGCTCTTGGCCATTTTGGCACAGGTGGAATAAACTGAATAGATCGTCCCGTATGGCCACATGCTGGCCGGTATCCTCGCCGATTCCATTGGAGAAAACGGTCTGGTCCGCTAAACTAGAGGAAAGGTGTCACCTGGAACGTCCTTGTGATCCGCAATGGATTGCAGTCATTTTTCTTATCGAGCCAAATCGTGCCGTTTTGCGTCCGAGTCATCGCGGTCGTTGCTATGGGAGCGTGTCTCTTGTTGGCGCTGGATTTGCGCGCTCAATCCACGCCACCGTCTCGACCCACGGAAAACCTCCGTTCGGAGGGCAACGACGACCGCGCACCTCGGGTTCACGAAATCCAGCCGACGACCTATTACGTCAAGGACGAAAGCGGTCAATTGGTTCCGGTGCTGAATCTGAGCCTGACCGAACTGCAGCGGTTGATGCAGCGGGAATCGAAGACCAACGATGCAAGCGTGCAGATCCCAGAGTTCACGCTGCAATCGTTACAGATCCGAGGAACGCTCGAGGGCTCGCGGGTCCACTTCACGGTCGACGCGACCATTCGTCTGCTGACCGACGCCTGGGTACGTGTTCCGCTACGGCTGGATAACGCGATCTGGCGCGAGACGCCCACCTACGAGGGCCAGGCCGAGGTGGTGGTGTTGTCAGAGGGGGCCGGGCAGGGTTACGTCTGTTGGCTTCGCGGCGAGGAGGGGCAATTCTGCACGGTGTCGCTCGAGTTGATGGCGGCCGTCGAACAAGTGGGAACCGAGTATCGTCTGGACCTGCAATTACCCCGCGCCACGTCGTCGACCTTCGACTTGCAGGTTCCCATCCGGGGCGCGACGGCCATGGTGTCCAACGGCTTGTTGGAAGTGCTGGAAGCGGGCGAGGATGCGTCGCGTCTATTGGTTTCGGGGGTCGGCGGCGATTTCCGCCTGACTTGGCGACAGGGTGTCCCGCGACCGGCGACGCTCAGCCCGTTGTTAGAGGCCCATATCGAACAGGTGGTCAAGGTGGATGGGGTGCGACAAGTGACCGCCGATCTGCGGTTGCGAGTCAGCAGTTTACGGGGCGAGTTCGATTCGTTCACCGTCCGCTTGCCGCCGGGTGCCCGGCTTTTCCCGCGGCAATTCAACCAGAGCGGTCTGCGGTTAGTCGAACAACCGGAAGTCGACAACGGTGCCCGCCGGATCCAAATTCGGCTGGACCGAGCGACATCGGCGATGGTCGAGGTGCAATTGCTGATCGAATACATCGCGACGGCCGAGGGCCAGGGCACGGAGTATGATTTGGGAGGATTCGAAGTCGAAGATGCGTTCCGGCAATCGGGCACGATCGATTTCGCCGTCAAGAGCGGGCTGCGTTTGACCTGGAAACCGATCGCCGGCGTCCAACGCACCTTTGTTCCGGAATCGCTCCGCCAGAAACTTTCAGCGCGTTTCGAGATGACTCGGCGATCCTACAGCCTACTGATGCAGGTTGCCTCGAAAGAGACTCAGATCAGCGTCGAACCGACTTACGAAGTGTACGTCGACCAGCGGACCGCCCGGCTGGATGCCACCTTCAAGTATCGCATCCGCGGTGCCAGTCCTTACGGTTTGAATATTCAGGTACCCGGTTGGCAGGTGACCCAGGTCGGCCCCGAAACGGTGATCGATGCGGAAACACTGGAGATGGAACAGACTGATCCCCTGTTCATTCCTCTGACCACCGCCATGACCGACAGTGGGGAATTGGTCTTGCACATGAAGGCCCAGCAGTCCATCCCCGAAGACGCGGACCACATCTCGCTCAGACTGCCTCGCCCAGAAGCCCGGAGCTTGGTGCCGGCGCCGGTGGTGGTCATTTCCGCCGATAACATCGAGCTGACCGTATCCGAGCAGGATTTGCAAGGCTTGGAACGCGACCCTTTCCCGCCGGCGATCGAAGTCCCGATGGAGCAGCGGCGGCGGATGCATTTCCGCGAGCGGAGCGATGCGGTTGCCAGCGTTTTCAGTGCGGCGATCGAAGTGCATCCTCGGTCGGTGTCGGTCAGCGGCGAGGCGGATGTCCGCTTGGATGCCCGTGTGGCCCGCGTTCAGCAGCGTATTCAATACCGGATCTCGTACGAACCGCTACGGCGTCTGCAGTTCACGATGCCTCGCGAGTTGTTCGATGGCGGCGACGTTCAATTCCTTTACCAGCAGCAGGCGCTGCCGTTGATCCAATGGCACACGGTGGATCCTGAGGGGCTGTCGTCCGCCGAGGATTTGAATTGGGTGCGAATTGAGGTCGACCCGTTGGGTGAATTGTTGGGCGCGCACGAAATCGTTGTTCAGCACGATCAGGCCTGGTCGTTGAGGGGCAACGACCGTGAAGTTCCGCTGGTGATCCCGCTGGTCCAACCCTGGCTGGGCGACGGGACGGTGGTCACCGGAAATACGGCTCGGGTCCAAAGCGGCACCGAATTCACGATCCGGATCAACGACGCGGTGTGGACACCATTGGAAAACGCCACCACCGGTTCGGAATCTGATTTGACATTGGCTGCCGACGGCATGCCACTGCAATTGGCACTGCGGGTAAACCGTCGCGATCAGCGGCGTCAATCATCGACGATCATCTCTCGCGCTTGGCTCGAAACACGATGGGACACGGCCAAACGCCGGGACCGAGCCGTGTTTCGGATCGCGACCAATCAGGACAACGTGGCGATCGAGTTGCCCAGTGAGGCGGATCTGCTGCGGGTGGGCGTCGATGGCACCGATGTCACGCACCTTGTGCTGCGGGACGAGCAACAGATCCGCATGATCGAGGTGACCCCGGGTCAGGAACATGTGCTCGAATTGTGGTACACCATGCCCGCTGCGACTCGCTGGCCCGGCGTGCTGGAACTGGAGGTGCCCCGCGTGCTGCAGGCCAAGTCGCATCATCGGGTTTACTGGACCTTGATGATGCCACCGCACGTGCATCTGTTGACGCCGCCGGTCGGGATGACCCCCGAACTGACATGGACGTGGCGCGGCTTGTTCTGGAGCCGGGTATCCCGTCTCCAGCCAGAGGATCTGGAGCGTTGGATGGGTGCTACCGCGCAATCCGACGACTTTCCTCAAACGGTGAATCACTACCTGCTCAGCTCGTTCGGAACGCTGGACGGTCACCAATTCTCGATCGCTTCACGCAGCGCGGTGTTGATGGCCATGTCGGGAACAGCCCTGCTGGCTGGCCTGGCCTTGATCTACATCCGTCGACTGCGGCATCCCGCCCTGCTGTTCGCCGTCGGGCTGACGCTCTTCACGCTGATCTTGGGGTACCCCGATCTGTCGGCTGCATTAGCCCAGGCAGCCGTGCTGGGGGTACTGCTCAGCCTGATCGCCTGTGCGTTGAAGTGGGTGATGGACCGTCGTCTGACCGGTGGTTCGCTGATCCAGGGTGTCGCTTATGCCAGCCCGGATTCGCAAACCATACGGGCTTCCTCGCTGCAATCCGAGAACCGAGGTGCGTCGACGTCGACAATCCCCGCGACCATGGTGCCTGGGGAGTCGCAGGCATGACCGGCGCATCGGGAAGAAACACCGTTGTTGCTGCTGTCGCGCGGCGCGCGCTGCTGGCCTGGTTGCTATCGCTGACGGTTGTGTGCGCTGGTGCCATCCGAACCATGGCGGCGGAGAGTCCGTCGACAGCCGATCCGTCGACGCCGCTCGAGTTTCGTCGCGTGTTCGTCGTCGATGAAGCCCTCTCGAAACTCGCGTTGGACGGCTGGTACCTGCCCGTGCGTCGCGAAGACTTTGAATCCCTGATCCGGTCAGCAGCGATGGGGGGGGACCCGTCCGATGGGGTGCTGCTCAGCCGAATCGTCCAGGCGACGTACACCGCGCGGCTGACCGGCACCCAGCGACTGGAAGGCGAGGCGCAATTGCGGATCGCCCATCGCGGCGGGCGTGAATCCGCGCTGGTGCTGGAACCATGCAACCTGATGATCAACCAGGCGGGGTGGCGGACCAACGAAGCCGAGTTGCCCGATGGTCCGCTGCAAGAAGCAACGGCCCAACCCCGGATCGGCTTCGATGAAAACGGCCAATTCACGATCCTGCTGTCGGAATCCGGCACGCTCGACCTGGCATGGTCGCTACGCAGCTTGCCCGATTCGACCGACTTTCCCTCGTTCTTGCTCCAGGTACCCGAGAACCCGTTGACCCAGTTTGCGTTGGAACTGCCCGGCGACCTGCAACCGTTGATCAGTCAAGGGTTCGTGACGCTGGATGAAGCGGCCAGCGAAGACCAGTCGTGGAACCGCTGGATCCTGGAGATGGGCAGCCAATCCCGGATGTACCTACGATTGGTTCCCTACCCGGATCAAGACCCCTCGCCACGTGAATGGCTGGTCCGCCAACAGACGATCTGTCGCTTCTCGCCACAAGACGTAGAAGTGGAAGCGGAAGTGCATTTGGACATCGTCGACCATCCGCTCAGTCAGTTGACGATCAGCGCCGATCCGGCGCTGCAAGTGGTCGATATCACGCTTGCCGGGCAATCGCTCCGATGGACGGAGCTTCGATCCGGCGAAGAGCGTGAACTACTGGTCGAGATGCCCGAACCGCTGATCGGTTTGGATCATCGAATCCGTCTGCATGCGTTAGCGCCCATCGAATTAGATCGTGAGTGGTCGCTGCCGATGGTCCGGGTCCAGCAGGGCCTTTGGACCCATGCGATGGTACGGTTGGAAGTGCCTGAAACGCTGGTTTTGCAGAAACTGGACGCCCAGGGGGCGCACCAGATCGGCCGATCGACCGATCAGACCGTTGGGGAATCGATGACTGGCGAATCGGTCACGCTCCAGTGCTTTGATCCGCAAGCCCAGATCGCGGTCAGGCTGGGGCTTCCGAACGATCAGATTCAGGTCCACCAAGGAACCAGCGTGTTGCTGGGACGCGGTCGCACGTCGCTGGTCCATTCCGCTCGGTTTACCACCGAGGGGTCTCCCTGTTTCGAGCTGACTTTGGCTACGCCGCTCCGCTGGAACGTCGACCAGATCGAATCGAGCCCAGCCGATGTTCTGGAGCAATGGTCCTTCGTC
>SKVE01000285.1 GCA_007129635.1 Planctomycetaceae bacterium | reverse complement strand
TCAGATAACGGGCGGCGAAAAAGGACACGAAAAAGGACAGGCATTTTTCAAAATGGAGCACAGCCACGGCTCCTCTGCCACCGCCCCCCGGTCCTTCCTACCTGGAAATCCACCGCCGCCATTATGGCCGCACCAGCTCCCATCGCTCCGAACTGCAGGCAGAATACAAAAGATGCCTGTCCTTTCGTCTCCTTTCGTCTGTCGTCTTTCGTCGAAAGATGCCTGTCCTTTTTGTACCGATGTTTTCCGCTCCCCGCCGAGCTTGCTCGGTGGGAGCAATGGTGGGAGCTTCGCGCCCCAAGTAACCGAATCATGCGCTCCACCGAGCGAGCTCGGCGGAGACGATGCGCAACTTCAAAGGCGGCGGGCGGGGAGTGGCGGCGGCAGCCAAGGTTGTGCAATCCTCGGAGGAGCGGTCAGGGGATCTCCAGACGCCGAGTCGATCGACCTGCTGCGTCTTTGCCTTCTGCGAAAACGCGGGCGGTGCTGGTCAGCCCATCGCAGGCGACTTGATCGGCGTCGGGGTCGGTGCGGAAGACGACGGTGTCGGTGGCGCCATCGGAGGTCGTCAGCCGAACGCCCAACGCCCCGGTGCCTTCGACCAGTTGCACCGTCGGCAACTCGGCCGGCTCGTCCGTGCGATGGACCAGCATGACGGCCAGGAACTGCTGCGACGCTTGCGGTTGGATTGTGCTGGCGGTCAGATGCCATGTGTTGCGCCACTGGTCGGCAGGCGACTCGGGGGGCGGATCGTACTGGTCGGTCTGCGAGAATTCGACCTCAGCGGGCAGCAGCAGATGCACGTCCATCGCTGCCGGCCCGTTTTCGACTCGCAACACGCCTTCCGATCGGTCGATCTGGATCTGATTGTAGGCGTGCAACAACCATTGAAAGGTGGCGGGTTGCGGAGCGCCCAGATCGTCGAACATGACGAAGACACCCGGGCGGACGTGGACCACATGGCGGCGGAATCGGTCCACACGCCCGGCGTAGGCTGGACCCGCTTCGCCCTCGGCGTAATCGTAGCCATCGACCGATTCGAATGCGGTCAACTGACCATAGGCCTCCCAACGCCGAGCCACGTGGCCTCGACCGTTGACCAGGATGCTGTTCTTCGCCTTGGTGGCTCGAGTCCATTGGTCATGGTGAGGCGAACTGTACCAGGGGTAGTAGCCTGTGGCGATGGCCAGCCCGCGTCCGAAAGCTTCGATCACATACGCGTTCTGGTCGGCATGACCGTGGCTGACTCCGCCGTAGGGGCTGCTGCGCATCAGGAAGCTGATGTCGTTCTCCTGGTCCCCCAGCGCGGTGTGGAACGATGCGAGTCCCACGTCGGAGAAGCGGCGAGCGGCGGGCAACTCCAACGGCGAACGGGCTTGGAGTGTCGGATCGTACGCAGCAAGACTGAGCAAATCCCCACCGATCCGCACTCCCGATGCTTCGGCATACCAGCGTGCATAGGGATCCTGGTTCAGTGTCGAGAACACGTACATCACGTGCCCCAACCCGCGCGGGCTGCCGGTCTGGCCGTCGCCGAACGGTCGATGCTGGTGGTAGGGCGTGGCGGTGTACAAGGCGTAGTAAGGTGTGTTGCGGAAGAAGGGCTTCTTTCCCAGATCAACACCAGTCGCTTCGCGCAAGGCGAACGCATAATGCAAGGCGAACTGCATGTACGCGCTCCAGTATCCCGGGCCCTCTTGCCAGCCGCCATCATCGCCGCCCCATGCGGGATACGAGGTATAGTACAACAGCGTCGCGTAATCGAGCCACTCACGCGCCTCGGGCCACTCGTGAATGAACGACAGGGCGCACTCGCCCACGAAGCCGGGCAACCGGCCTGCGTGGCTGTCATGCGGATTGCTTTCGAACGGCAGCCGCTGCAGATGCCTCACGAATTGAGCCGTTCGGATCCGCATGGCCCCTTCGATCATCTCCCGCTCGTCGGGCGTCAGCAGATCATAGGTCCAGTCGTACGCGCGTGTGCCGCGCATCATGACCCACATGGCCGGTTCGGTATACGAGAAGAAACTGGTCGGCCCTTCGGGATCCCACGAGAAGAAGTGCATCAAGCGGCGTCGAGCCTCTTGCCCCAAGGCCTGGTCGCCGGTCAGCAGATAGGCCAGCGCGCATCGTTCCATCACATCCATCGGCGGCCGCGTGGTGCGCATGACGTTCACGGCCCACGGCCCCGACTCGGGGCCTTTCGGCCGATACCCGGGTTCGGCAACCAAATCCGCACCGATCTCGGGGGTACAGGATTCGATCAGCGCGTCGATCGCGGGCTTCAGTTCGCCGGTCGCCCATTGGCGAATCTGGTCCAGTCGTTGACCGGGAAAGAACAATCGCGGCCGTTGGCGAGGTGCCTTCGGGATGATTTCGTCCCAGTTCGGGAAGGGCATCAGCCGAGCGTCCTCCGGGACCACGAAAGGCCGCGGTCGTCCGAATACCGTGGTCTCGTCCGTCTGCACCCCGTAACGCCAATGCCACGATCCCGCAGGCAACGGCTGCTGGGGAACGAAGACCGATCGCTTCAAGCCGTCGAAGGTTAGGGTCTCGGGTTCGTCAAACGACGACGATCGGCAGATCTGCAGCACGTACGTGCTGCCTGCTTCGGACGGAACCCAAAGGAAGGGCGGCGGAGTCACTTCCACGACTTGGTCGTCGGCCGGCGAATAGGGCTTTTGTCTGGGCTGCGGCGGTACATCCACGAGCGGCGAATCGGCGGCTAGGCTGCTCGCGGCTGTCAGCAGGCTGAGCACGGCACAGATCACGACCCAGCCGCAGCAGGCCAAGCCCCGCACGGCGGTTCGCGACTGAGGCAAAGCGGGATTGGGGAACAGACACCGGGAGGAACGCGTGTTGGTCATCGGCGGGGCCCTCATGGGTTGGAGGCAGGAAACCCGCATTTTCGCTGC
>SKVE01000893.1 GCA_007129635.1 Planctomycetaceae bacterium | reverse complement strand
CGCGGTCAGGCAGCTTGACAGATCATAAAAAGCTCAGAAAACTATCCGGCAAAAGGATGGTGCAATCGATGGAAAACAGGAACACGTTACCGGAATGGGACGAAACGCAGCGAGTCGCTCATTTGGAACAATCGTTAGGAAACGCGGCTTGTCGCCGATTGGGCATCTACGTGTTGCCCCCCCAGTTTCGACTGTCTGTGGTGATCCCGGTGTACAACGAACGGGAAACAATCACCGAAGTCGTCACGCGTGTTCGCCGTTGCGGCGTCCCCTGCGAGCTGATTCTGGTCGATGATGCCAGCACCGACGGCACTCGCGAGTTGCTGGCCACATGGCAAGACCAGCCGGACTTGAAGATCCTGTTCCACGAGCGGAATCAGGGAAAGGGCGCCGCGCTGAAGACCGGGTTCCAACAGGTGACCGGCGATGCGGTGATCGTGCAGGATGCCGACTTGGAATACGACCCGGCCGAATTTCGCTATCTGTTGCAACCGATCGTCCAGGACCAGGCCGACGCTGTTTTTGGCAGCCGGTTCGCCAGCCACAGCCAGCGGGTGCTTTACTTCTGGCATTATGTGGGGAACCGAGTACTCACCACGCTGTCCAACTGCTTCACCAATCTTAACCTGACCGATATGGAGACCTGCTATAAAGTGTTCACCCGAACCACGATCGAGAAGATCGCCCCGACCCTACGGGAAAAACGCTTTGGATTCGAGCCGGAGATCACAGCCAAAGTCGCTAGTTTGCCCGGTGTGAAGATCTACGAACGCCCCATCAGCTACAACGGCAGGACCTATGCCGAGGGGAAAAAAATCACGTGGCGCGACGGCTTTCGAGCGCTCTGGTGCATCGTCCGCTACCGACGTGGACTGCCTCGAAAACGGAAGTCCGAGTAGAGGCCCCGAAAGAAATGGCCGTTCAGTCCCCGACGCCGATCCGGCAATGCTCCAGCATCGACGGAGCATCCACCACGTAACTGGTGTAGAATGGGCCAAATTCCGCGTACTTGGCGCTGGCCTTGTCGAAACGCATCCGGTAGACGATGTCTTTCAGGTATTGCGGATCGATCGCCCAAAGGGTGACGCCCCATTCCCAGTCGTCCAGCCCGACTCCGACCGTGATCAACTGCGAGACTCGACCGGCAAACTCCATCCCACTGCGTGCATGTTCTGCCATCATCTGGTTGCGCAGCGAAAACGGTTCGCGAAACCAGTTGGCGCCGACCAAACGCCGCTTGTTCATGGGATAGAAGCAGGTCGCCAAGTGGTCGGGAAGATCGGGCGTCAATCGCTGGCGATTCATGGCCGGAAGGCGCCCCGCGTACGCCTTGACCTTGGCGCGATAGCTGGGACTGTCTTCCGTCTCGCCCTCGCGAATCAACCGCGCCGCGTATTGTTCCACCGTGGGAACATACTCGGAAACCTCCGTCATCGACACAAAAGAATACGTCGCGTGCAAGGCAGGGCCTAATGGACTGGCCAGCAGGCGTTGGTGGACGGCGTCGATCTTCAACGGATCAGGGTCCATCAGCATCAGACCAAAATCGGCCTTATGGCCGCTCACGATACTGACCTGCATTCGGATCGTGGCGTCGGAACCGGTCGGATCCAAGGCCTCGATCAACTGATGACGACCTGTGGCCCGTTGTTCCGTCGAGAGTTGCTGCAAACAACCTCGGTCAAAACGGTAGTACAGATGGCTGCAATGCCACGCGGTGCAAGATCCGGACTCTCGTTGGTCAGCACGATCAGTCATGGGCACAGAATTCCCGGAAGATGCTCAGGATAACAGGCGGCCGACGCTGTCCAAGAGACGATCCATGGCGAACGGCTTGCGAATATAGTCGTCCACTCCCAACATCTCAGCATAGGCCTTATGCCGACTGCCCTCGTTGGCGGTGATCATGATGACTCGCATGGGGACCGGACGCGTTCTGCGCAGTTTTTCCAAGACCAGAAAACCGCTCCGTTTGGGCATCATCATATCGAGGATCACCAGATCCGGATCCTCCCGCTCGGCCATGGCCAATCCCTGGTTGCCATCGCGAGCCACCAGGATCTCGTACCCTTTGGCTTCCAAGGCGTAACGCATCGCCTCGACAATCTCGACATCATCATCCACCAGAAGCACACGACGCTTGTTCGCCTCGGACTCCTGCTGCACTTGCTGGTCATTGTTCTGATCGGCCATGGAAATCCTTTAACCTTCCCAATTCAAGGTGGAACTGCAGCCACCACGCCACCCTATGACTTCAAAGCTGTCTAAGCCTATATAGTTAGCGAAGTTTGGGCGCCGAGGCAAGCGAGGACGCGGAATTATTGCGGAGCGGGGGGCGGCAGGACATGTTCCGATGCGACAGATGGCAAGGGAATCGATTCGTAGATCGATTCGTGGGACGTTGCATCCTCCCACGGGCCGTGCGTCGCGTACTCAGGCGGGCCGACCCGATGCCCCCGACCGTATTTGGCTCGTAAATGGTCACGCCAGACCGTCGCTTCCAAGCTGGCCGGTTCGATCAGCAGGCGGGGAACACCCTTCCACCAGGGGACCGTATCGACCGTCGGGCCGAAACTACAGCCACAGCAAATCAGCAGCAACCAGGCCGAAACTTTCTTTAATACTCGAAACCGCATGGACGCTTTCCCCCCAGAAGTCCTTGCTTTCGCTACAGGCCGCAGACTCCGAATTGGCTGCCGTATAAAACGCCAAGCCTCCGGTCACTTGGTTTCATCGGTCGAAGAATCGCTACAAATGCACCAATTCCAATGATCGGTTCCTTCGAAGTGAAACTTCCGGCGTTCAACGCATCAATGCCGCTGACTTTGTATATGCTAAAATCCGAGTTCGCCCATGGTTCACCCCGGATGGGGAAATGGTATAATCGGCGCTTCAGACGCAAAGAGTACTGTTTG
>SKVE01000806.1 GCA_007129635.1 Planctomycetaceae bacterium | reverse complement strand
TCTCGACCGTCTCGTCCGTATCGGATGCCGCTTCCGCGTCGGCCAAGTCCGGCTCAAGTTGCTCGCTGGCTGCCAAATCGGCGGGCAGATCGGTACTCGATCCATCCTCGCTGTCAGCCTGGGTTTCCGGCTCAGGGGAGACCCGTGTTTCGGCCACTGGCGTTGGTACGGCTGGTGGAATCGGCAGCTCAGGATCGGTCTCCTCCGGTAACGCACGGCTGACGACATCCAGTCCCGGATCGGATTCCGCGCTGCTCGCAGATGTTACCGCCGCGTCGGAGGAATCAGGATCAGCCGGGCTGGTTTGAGCAACCTGTGTCTGGTTACCACCCGACAGCAGATTCATGGCAATCCAAGCGACCGCGACCAGCATCACAAGGCCCGCGAACGCAGCACCGCCGATCACGTAATAGTTCTTGGGCAGCCCAGCTTTGCGGCGTGTTGCTGGTCTTCGCAAACCGGATGATTGCCCCGCGCGACGTTTGGGGGCCCTGATCTTGAGACCGTCAGACGTGGCCGGTTGGGCGCTGGGCGCGTCCGGAGCCCCCGGGATCATGATCTTCGGTCCCAGACGCTCGGCCGACGGATCAGCCTGGATTGCCGGTTGTGCTGTTGGCAGCGATTCCGGTAACGCGACCAGTTTCGCAGGCCCCACGGACGACGTCTGCTGCCGCTGCCGTTCTTGCATGGTACGCGATTTGGCCTTGGGGACCGGTGGGGGCTTCGCTCCAGCAACCGAACGCAGATCCTCGACCAGATCGTCGATCGAGCCGTAACGAGCGTTCGGATCGGACGCGATCAATCGCTCGAGGCACTTGACCAACGGTTTTGGGACATCCGGACGTTGTTCCAACAGCGATGTGACGCTGGGCGGGGTCTTCGAGGACTTTCCCGTCAGAAGACCGAAAAGAATGCTGCCGATCGCGACCAGATCCGCATGCTGGGCGTCGGCGCTGGGCTGCCCTGCCCCTTCGGTGCCCTCGGACGATTCGACCAGACTCGCGAGCCCCATGTGCATCACTTGAAGCATGCCCTGTTCATCGACCCTGACGTTCTCCAGACGCAAGTCACCGTGAGCCTCGCCACGTTGCGCTGCGTATGCTAACGCTGCGGCGATCTGAGACACATAGTCGATGACCCGATCTGCTGGCAGCGGGCCTTGGACCTGAAGCAACCTTCGCAACGTCTGACCTGTGGGAGAAGGTACCACCAGAAAGCACCGGTTCCCTTCGGACTCGACAGCCAAAGTCGGCTGGATCGACTTGTGCTCCAGATCCACCAGTTTGCTCGCCCTCTCGATCTGCTGAGCGGTGGTTTCAGGGCTACGACTGGCTCGACTGCCGCCGAACATCACCAGAGCAACCGAGCGTTCGCTTTCCGGGTCTTCGGCCAAGAACATACGAGGCCCACTGCCGCTGTCCAGTTGGTCCAGCAACTTGTACTTCCCCAGCATCAGGGCGGAATGACCGGACAGCAGATGCATGGCCTGCCATTTGTTCAAAAGACCATCCCGAATCAAACTGCGGGCCATCGACTTGGGGTCCGATTCCGCTGCGCTCAACTGCCGAGCGGAGGCCAGTTGGGCCGAAGATAACAGCTTACTCTTCTCGATGACTTCGAGAAACTCGATCGACGACTTGACGGGCATGATGATTTACCTGTGAGGGTGGCAGGGGCATCGGGCGTCGTTTTGGTCTACGATTGACCACCGGGCAAGCGACTTGCCGAAAAGCCTCCCGACGCCTTCCGCTAACTCGCCCAAGAAGTACCAGACCGGCTACTTATCTATTGTCGCAAGCTTGGCTTCTACTGGCAACCAGTGGCGACGCTTTACGACGAATCCGAAGGATGCTGGTTCGAATCCGGTAGGGTGTTCTTCTGCCAGCCGAGAAAACCTGCAGACAAGCGGCCGCAAGTCTTGACTCCGTAGGGACTTCGGACGCCGCGCCCAAATCCGAAACTTTTTGTCTTCTGTTGGCCTTCCGTGACGTTTTTCGCCCATTTGTGCCACCTTGGTTCGAGTTCGAAGATCGCTGCGCTAGGTTGGACCGCTACTGTTGTCGAACCGGCGTCCGCCCCGACTTCGTTTGCGTGACTTCTGATAAACGGCGCAGGCTGTTCCGACCAGCAACTATTAATCTAGGTAATATGCGCAGCTTTTGCCGATTCTTCCGCGGTTAGTTCGTCAGGACAAATTCTTCCGTCGATCGTGACGATCAATGGCTTCGTAAGCTGATGATTCAGGCACCCACGGAGATGCAACGCCCATGGACAACCATCATGGCACCGACTCGCTGCCTGCCGACCTAAACGCCCTGCGAGAAGAACTGACCCATCTGCATGCCGAAACCAGAACGGCAGCCGCACAGCGACGTAGCGAAGTCCAGAACGACCAGGGCGATATGGTCATCCGGGGCAGGTAGCGGGCACATGCGACTGCTCCTGTGTGGGCCGCTGCAACCGTGCCACTGATTGATGCGAAGGGGAAAGATCAGCGTTCCTGCAATTCCAGGCGGTTGATGATCTCTTCGGCGCCGGGGGTCAGGCTGCGGAGTTTATCGGCCAGTTGAACCTTTTCCGAAACGCTGGCTTTGGCCGCTTTTCGTTTGATGTGCTGCACTTTCACGCGACGATGCCTCCGTCGCCTCAATTCTCGCTGACGTTCGCTGCTTCCCACGTTCAAAACTCCTGCTGGTGTTCGGTAAAAAAACCCTGGATTACAAGCCTGATTGCAGAGCATGCGCCCGCGCCATGGCGTCTTCGGCCATGTGAATATAGCGTCGGTCCTGGGTTCCCGCAAAGGCCCGTTGATAGGTCACGCTGAGCGCCGTGTAGGAAAACGGGTCTTCCGGTTCCAGTTGGCAGGCTCGTTCGGCATGTTTCACCGCCAGATCGTGCTGGCCGACCTTGCCGTAGGC
>SKVE01000244.1 GCA_007129635.1 Planctomycetaceae bacterium | reverse complement strand
GGCGTCATCGGCATCTGCCTCTTCAGTGCATCGTGTTCCAAAACCGATCCAAACCGTAAAGTGACAATTCCCGTACGCGGCGAAGTCCTCGTCGATGGCCAACCGACCGCCATGGTCCAAGTAGGATGCCATCCGTTGGAGGGACTGGACAAGGAACATCCCACCATCACCCAAGCGGTTACCGATGAGGAAGGCAAGTTCCAATTGGCAACCTACGAGGCTGGGGACGGGGCGCCACCGGGCGAATACCAGTTGACCTTTGTCTGGCAGGATTTCAGTGTGATGGCCGCCGGCTTCTCGGGACCCGACAAACTGAAAGGCCGTTACAACGATCCCAAGACTTCGCAAGTATCCTTGACGGTGGAAGAAGGTGCTCCGATCGATCTGGGCCGCATTGAATTGACGACCAACTAACGCCTCCCGAAAGTCTCCCCGCCACTCTGCTCTATGTAGCAGGCACACCATGTAGCAGGCACACTCCGTGTGCCGTCCGCTGTCCCCGGCACACGGAGTGTGTTGTACGGCGGTGTACGGCGGTGTACGGCACACGGAGTGTGCCTACTACTTTGGAATGGAACAACTTCTATGCGTATCACGATCTTACTGGCTGTTGCTGCTCTTGGCCTCGCGCTTGCGTTTTCCCAATTGCCGGCGGCCGAACCTGCCGGGCAGCGGTACCTGATCATCCATGCCGACGATGCGGGTATGTCGCATTCGGCGAACCGAGGGACGATCGATTCTATGGAGAACGGGATCGTCAGCTCGGCCAGCATCATGGTCCCCTGCCCGTGGTTTCCCGAGTTCGCTGATTACGCGCGGCGAAACCCGGATCGGGACTGGGGCGTCCATCTGACGCTGAACTGCGAGTGGAAATTCTATCGCTGGGGGCCGGTGGCGCCGCGCGAGAAAGTACCCAGTCTGATCGATCCCGACGGTTATCTGTGGAGCAACACTCGACAGGTCGCCCAGCATGCCAAAGCGGACGAGGTGGCGATCGAACTGCGGGCTCAGATCGACCGGGCGATTCAGTTCGGCGTGCCGCTGACTCATCTGGATACCCACATGGGTGCGTTGGCGACGCGGCCCGATCTGATCGAGGTCTATGTGCGGACGGGGATCGAGTACGATCTGCCGGTGCTGTTCATGCGCACGATCGATCCCCAGCAGGCGGCGGCTTACCCAGCCTTGGCGCGTCAGGCGGAGGCGATGGTCCGCTTGCTGGACGAGAAGGGCCTGCCGGTGCTGGACCATCTGGTGCAGTTCTACGGAGGCGAAGGCCACTCGCAGCGCCGCGCTCAGTACCTGGAGGCACTGCGGACGCTGCCGCCCGGTGTCAGCCAGTTGATCGTCCATTGCGGCTACGACGATGCGGAACTGCAGGCGATCACCACCAGCGCCGCTCGACGCGATAGCGACCGGCGAGTCTTCACCGATCCCGCGGTGATCGCGGAGGTCGAACAGTTGGGGATCCAGGTCATCACGTGGAAGCAGTTTCGCGAGCTGCACGCAGCCGATAAACTGGGTGACCGATGAGCGACGAAGGGTCCTTCAGCGATTGGGTCGATGTCTACGATTCGCTGGTCGATTGGCCCAGTCGTCTGGCGCGCGAGGAACCTTTTTATCGCCGCTGGTTCCAGACGACGGGCGTACGGCGGTTGGTCGATGTGGCTTGTGGCACGGGCCACCACGCGGCCATGTTCCACCGATGGCAGATCGAAGTCCAGGGCGCGGATGTCAGCCCCGAGATGATCGACCGAGCGCGTCAGTTGCACGGGACGTCGGCGACATTGCAGTGGGCGGTGCGCGGTTTCGAAGAACCGATCGATGCGGGCTCGCCCTTCGATGCGGCCCTGTGCGTGGGCAACTCGTTGGCGTTGGCCGCGACGCCGGAGGCTGTCGAGCGAGCCATCCAGCAGATGCTGGCTGCGGTACGACCGGGCGGTCTGGTCGTCGTCCATTTGCTGAACTTGTGGTCGTTGCCCGATGGACCGTGCCGCTGGCAAAAATATTTTCGCATGGCTGGGCAGCGCGGCGAGTTGCTGGTGGTCAAGGGCGTCCATCGTAGCGGTTCGATGGGCTACGTCGATCTGCTCGTGATGACCGACGACCGCCCGCCCAGGCTGGAGAGCCAATCGGCTGGGCTGCTTGGGCTGGAGGCGACCGATCTGGAATCGGCAGCCCAAAGCAGCGGGGCGACTCGGGTTGAATTCTACGGCAATTATGATGGCCAGCCTTACCAGCGTGAAACCAGTGTCGATCTGATCATGGTCGCTTGGCGCGATGCGGAACACGGAGACCATCATGGCGAGCGATCGTAGGCCGGGTTTTCTGCGAGAGTTTTTGCGACAACCCGGCATCGTCGGCGCGATCGCTGCCAGTTCGAGATTCCTGGCCAGCGAGATGGTCGAGGGTTTCGATTGGGATCGCATCGGGACGGTGGTCGAATACGGGCCGGGAACCGGTTCGTTCACCGGCCACGTCCTGCGGCGGATGTCGGCAGAAGCTCGTTACGTGGCGATCGAGATCAACCCACGTTTCGCGGCGCGTTTCCGGGCCGAACACCCTGGCGTGCCGATTTACGAGGCGTCGGCGGCGGACGTGGAACAAGTCTGTCGTAGCGAGGGGATCACCCGGATCGATGCGGTCGTCTGTGGCCTGCCCTGGGCTTCGTTTCCGGCCGATCTGCAGACGGCGATCCTGGATGCCACCATGACCATGTTGGCGCCGGGCGGCCAGTTCGGTACGTTTGCCTACCTGCAGGGCTTGCTGCTGCCCGGCGGCATGCGGTTGCGTCGACTGTTACGCGGTCGGTTTGCGACGGTCACGACCAGCCGGATCGTCTGGCGGAACCTGCCCCCCGCCTTGATCTACCGCTGCCGTCAGGCGAACGACTAAGCTCTGTCAGAAAAGGGGTCTGACCCTCT
>SKVE01000887.1 GCA_007129635.1 Planctomycetaceae bacterium | reverse complement strand
TCCTAACGCGGCTCGGCCGCAACCAAGTAGGTTGGGTCTCCGACCCGACCCGGTCGGGACAGAGTCCCAACCTACAAACATGCGCGCACCGTGCTCGCATCTTACAGCCGAAGACTCTATGAGTCCCGGGAGGGCCTGGAATTCAGGTGGGTACCTGGACGGCGATCCGAAGACGGCTGATCTGCATTTGCCCCAAAGCGCTGACAATCTGATTCACCGTGCGGCAATCACCTCGCTGATCAGCTCGCAGCACCACCGTCATCCGTTGCGGATCATCACCCAGCTTGGCCAATTCTGCCGAGACTAAGGTCAGCAGTTGAGCGACAGACATCGCGTGGCCCGAGACCAGCACCTGGCCGGCCGCATCGACGTTGATGGTCATCGTGGTCTGCTTCTGGTCCTCCGAACCTGCCAGACGCGGTAATTCCAGGCGTTCCCGATTCAGCTCCGATACTTGGGTCACCGTCATGAAGAAGATGATCAACAGCAACACGATATCGATCATCGGTGTCATGTCCATTTCGGCGATCGTGGCGCGACGATGTTTGCTCAGCCGCATGGAAACCTCCGTTATCGGCGACGCCCCAGGGGCATCATGATCTGCTCGACTCGCTTGCCGGCTTCCGCGACCAAGGAATCGATGCGGTTGCGAAAGTAGCTGAACGCCACCATCGTCGGCATCGCCACGACCAGCCCCATCAGCGTGGTGACCAGCGCCTGGCCGATGCCCCCGGCCAGCTCGTCCGGCTTGGCGGTCCCGCCAGAAATGGCGATGGTGTTAAAGGCTTGGATCATACCGAGCACGGTGCCGGTCAATCCCAGCATGGGCGCGATCGCGCCGATCAATCCCAGCACTTCCGTCTTGCGATACAACCGCCCCGTTTGATCTTCGCCCGCTTCCTCCACAGCCGCCTTGTACTCGGCAAACCCGTATTCCGACCCGCGGTAACGTTCCAGTCCCGCCAGCACCACGCTGGCGACCAGCGAATCGTTCTCGGATGCTTGACAGGCCGCGATCGCTTCGTCCACTTGGCCTTGCTCGATCAGTTTGTCTAATTGCTGAATCACGGGTTCGGGCATCAGGACGGTTTTTCGGATCGTCAGACTATGTTCGATCATGAAGCCTACCGAGACCATCGATAGCAGCAGGATCAGCAGACCGACCAGGCCGCCATCCCGCACGGTGTCCAACAACGTCCGACGCCGCGGCTCAGGCCGCTGGGGCGCGGTCGAAGGCGTCGTCCAAGACGGCAAGTCGGGGTCGACCAACGCTTCCTCGATATCTTGGCCGCTGGCGACACCACCAGCACCGCCCCAAACTGCGAAGATCGTCAACCAGACAAACAAGCACCCCAGCACTGCCCAGGGCAGGATGCGGGAACGCACTGGTCGAAATATAAGGTTTCCTTTCGGCATCGTCGCTCCTCAAGGGATTGTCTCGTTGGTAGGCTGCTGACCCACCAACCGGGCATGGTGCGATTGCTTGTAACGGTTCAACAATTCGCGACGTACGGACATCTGGCCGACGGCGTCTTCGTCTCGGCCCAACGCCAGCATGGTGTGGTACAGGCCTGCGGCGGCCAACTCCGGGTGATCCTGGCCGTACAGGGCGGGCAATTCCAACAACTGCAACATGCCTTGCTGACGCTGCCCCACATCCATCGCTTCCAGCCGGGAACGTCCCAGCCAATACAAAGCCAGCGGCCGATTCTCGGGAGTCATCCGGTCCAACCTGTTCCCGAGCCGCTGGAGGGCTTCCCCCGAGGTTTCCGCCAGGACTTCGCCTTGAGCCACGGTGATCGTCAGCAACTCGACCAAGACGGGATGCTCGCTGCGCACTCCGGAAAGGACTCGTCGAGCTTCCTCCCATTGGCCAGCCGTCAACGCTAACGTCCCGTAATAGATCCGCATGCCTTCCGGACGTGGTTCTGCCATCTGGCCGATCGCTCGCAGCACGCCGGGCAACGCCGCTTGACACGCTGGTTCGTCAAACCAGATCGGGACCAGATCGCTGGTCAAACCGGTTTGTGGGTCATATTGCAATCGCCGGCGGCCCGGCAGGTTGATCGGCTCGCGTTGGCGACGTTGCAGCACGTCCAAGGCTCGTACATACGGCTCGACGGCTGCTTCCCGTTGCCCGACTGCCAATCGTCCCCACATCAACGACTGAAAGACCACATACGCCGCTTGGCTGTCCCGACCGACGTAGCGTGGGTAAAGGGCCTCCGCGTGGTCCAGCAAGCCTCGGTAGTCGCCCACATTCAGCCGCTGGTGCAAGCGGTACAAATGCGTGCCGATTTCGTCGAGCATCTGGTCGAACTCTGCCTGCTGGGCAGGGGCCACCTGAGCCCGTTCGACTCGCTCCCACGAAATGCGACGCCCATCGTCCAGCCGCAATCCGTCCTCGTTGAAGTCGACGACTCGTATGCCAGTGATCACTTCCAGATCCCGCAGGATCACCCGATCTGCCCGAGCCTGGTGAGGATCAACCATCGGCCCGAAGGCCAGCAGGAGCCAGACCAGTCCCGGACCGTAGCGAGGAAACTGAAGCAGCTTCGCTGGCAGGAGAACGTGAGTTCGTTGCACAGAAGCCTGCCTTTTAGAAACCTGCCACATGGCGATATCGGCCTCCTGAGTCGCTGGCGATGCGACGCATCAAGGGTTCTGAGCTGGTGTCCATGAACGAGATGGTATGGATCTGAGCACCCCGACCACTCTGACGATTCAATTTGGCGATCTCGTCCACCGCACGCTCGGTGAACAAACCATCGGTCATGAAGAAGATCACGTCCGGCGGCGGTGATAGTTGGAACGCGAGTTCGAAAGCGGGGGTGGGGTAGGTGCCTCCGCCCGCCTGAACACCCTGTAACCAGTTGGCCAGCTCTGTTTGGTCACGTCGGGGATGACGCCATCCCGAATGAGGGTA
>SKVE01000621.1 GCA_007129635.1 Planctomycetaceae bacterium | reverse complement strand
GTTTCGACCATCTAACGCAGGTGATCGGTACGCTGGATGCGGTGCTGTTGGAGAGCAATTTCGATCCGACAATGCTGGCTAGAGGTTACTACCCTGCGTTTCTGAAACAACGCATCGCTGGCCGCGGCGGTCATCTCTGCAACTTGGAAGCAGCGGCCCTGCTGGGGTCGGTCCCCAAAGGCCAGCTTCGATGGGCTTGCCTGGGCCATCTGTCCGAACAGAACAACACACCCGAGCTGGCCTTGCAAACCCACCAACGGGTGCTCGGGACCAGTTTCCCGCTGGTGGTCGCCAGCCGCTATCACGCCACCGATGTACTGGAGTTATAATGGAGGCTGATGCGTGATCAGGTTCCCTGTGTCCGTGAGTCCTTGAGTCCTTGTTTCTGCTACCACAATACAGAGTCACCGCCATGAAACCACTGATGTTGAAGATCGCCATTTTGCTGGCCGGTATGGTCCTGCAAGCCGTGAGGATCGGGGCGGCAGCCGAGCCCGCCCACAACGCCCAGGCCGCTGGGAATCGGCAGAAGCCCGGCGAAATGGAACGAACACTGGAGATCTCGATGAAGTACCTGTTATCCCTGCCCAAGGAATACGAGCAACGGGATTCCTGGCCGCTGCTGTTGTTCCTGCACGGTGCCGGGGAGCGAGGCGACGACCTGAACCTGGTGAAAAAACACGGCCCACCCAAGCTGATCGAGGAGGGCCAGGAATTCCCCTTCATCGTCGTGTCGCCCCAATGTCCCAGGAATCGTTGGTGGGAGCCCTTCGAGTTGGCGGCGTTGTTGGACGAGATCGTCGAAAAGTACCAGGTGGATCAGGACCGCATCTACGTGACAGGACTCAGCATGGGAGGCTTCGGCACATGGTCGCTGGCTGCTTACCAGCCCGATCGATTCGCTGCGCTGGTGCCGATCTGCGGCGGTGGCGAGCCGATCATGACCAGACTGTTCCGACCGATTCCGGCGTGGGTGTTCCACGGTGCAAAGGACCCGGTCGTTCCCCTCGAACGATCCACGATCATGGTCGAAGCGATGAAAAAGGCGGGCGGGGATGTCAAGTTCACCATCTACCCGGAAGCCGGCCACGACTCGTGGACGGACAGTTATGCCAATCCGGAACTGTATGAATGGCTCCTGCAGCAGAAGCGGCGGAAGTAGCATCGCCGGAAGGGATCGGCCAGAGGTTTCGCCGCGATCCGAGCTGCAGAAAACGAAGCTGGAGCGACCAATGCTGGGAACCGTTGGCATCCTACATCATCTGGCTGATTCGCTCGCCATGCTCGATTTTCCCAAATTCAATTCAGCAACGGTTTCCGGTACCGGGGCCGGGCTGACGTACGAGCAGAGTGTGGCTGCGGGGCGGTTCAGGGCGGCGTTCCGTTCGTAGAAGGTCGGCGGCTCGTGCGTCCAGCCCTCGGCCAGCCGCTGCTCCAAGTCGTAGATGCCCTGCAGCAGGCGCGGGCCGTCTTCGGCAGCCGCTCGCCGCGCCGCCGCTCCGAATTCCTGGTACAGCTCGTCCAGCAGGTCCGACAGTTGCTGCTGGACCTGCGGGTTCCGCTGGTAGTACAGTTGCGCCGCCTTGGCCAGAGCAGACAGCGTGCCGGTCATGCCTTTGCACTCGCGGGTATAACGTCGGCGAACGCGCGCATCCGGATGATGTTGATGACGCTTCCAACCGGCCAGCGTCGTGCGCACGATCCGCAGGATGCTCGGACCATTAACGTCGAAATCGCGTTGGAAGGCGCTCAGCAGGTACTGCGTCTCCTGACCGGGCGGGATGTGGGGATGGCGGTAGTTGAAGACCAACTGCCCGTGCACATCGGCCAAATGGTCGACGGTGATCTGGCCCTGGCGAGACAAATCCTCGCTCAGCGGCGTGCCGGGGATGGCGGTGTAGAGCATGAATTGGTGGAAGTCCACGTTGTGGCGCACCGCGTAGTCGATCACCTGGTCGATGTTCCGGGGCGTGTGATTCTCCAAGCCGATGATCGTCGAGCCCAGCACGCCGATCCCGTGCGATTGCAGCTCGCGGATCAGGGCCACCGTGTCGATCGATCGCAGCTTGGCATACTGGCTGTTCTCGCCTTCGAGCCCCATCCAGATCCAGGAGACCCCCAAGTCCACCAGTTGCTCCATCGTGTACGTTCGCAAAACGTTCGCGGAACCGAAAACGTACAGCGACCAGGCCTTGTCGTGTTGCTGCATCCGTTCCAGCAGACGCAGCGTGCGCGGGCGCTGCAACAGGAAGTTTTCGTCCATCACGAAGAACGTCTCCACCTCCATCGCGCGTTCCAGTTGCGCCATGACATCGAACAGCTCGTCGCCGTCGGCATAAAAGTTCTCGAACCGCCCCTTGCCGCCAAACATGGCCGATGTGGAACAGAAATTGCAGCCCAGGGGGCAACCCACCGCGGGGATGACCGTGGCGGCGTAATCGGCCGGCTTATAATCGTAGACGATCCCCGCACTCCGCACATCGAATCCGGACGAAACCACGGGATGGCGGATCGGCTGCTCGACGTCTTCCTGAAGAAACGCTCGGAACCATTGCACCCCATCGCCTTTGACCACGTGGTCCGTACTGATGTACTGCTCCAGGTCCGGCACGTTGGCGATGTGACCTCCCACCACGATCCGCGCGTGGGGCTGGTAGCGGCGGATCAGCTTGCACATCTTCCTGACCTTCAGCAGATTCGGCGCGATGCTGCTGATCCCGATCACGTCGTAGTGGTTTTCGCGGATCTCCTCGGTAAAACGCTCCAGACTCGGGAAGTCCAGCAGAGCGCATGGCGCCGCGATGTTGGCCTGGATCAGCATCAGTCCCCAGGAGCGGTGGAACATCCGCAGGGAGAACGGCCCCTGGACGCGTGTCACTTGATTGTGGTACAGCTCCATGGGGTTGATCAGGCGGCTGCCGTAGGC
>SKVE01000002.1 GCA_007129635.1 Planctomycetaceae bacterium | reverse complement strand
AGAAGAACCACAGCCGGCCGAGCGGATCGGTCCACAGCGCACCGACGATCACGCTGCGCGGCAGCGGCAGGTTCGGCGACTGGCTGTCGATGACCAGTCGGGGCTTCGACCAGGTTTCGCCGTCGTCGTCGCTGGTGGCGGCCACCATGAAAGCCCCGGGGCCGTCCTCGCCCGCCACCCAGGCGGCCCAGAGCCGCCCCTTCGGCGTCCGCTCGATGCCGATGGTCATGCCGTAATCCAGCCGGTCGTAGTCGTACTCCGGCAGCGGCGAGGTGTTGAGCGTCGGGGGAATGAGCGCCAGGTCGGCAACCCGACGCAGCGTCTTCGGCGACCGATCGCCGGCGCGGTACGCCTCGCGCACCTCGTCTTCGTACTCGCGCACCTGCTGGGGCGTCATGGCGGCGAAGGGCGCCTCGGGACTCTCGCCCCAGGCGACAGTCGCACCCAGCAGCGTCGCGCCGACGAGTGTGAAGGCAACAATGCAATGGTTGCGAAGCAGGATCACGAAGTTCATGGCAGGTCCTTTCCGTTCTTCTTGTCGGTAGGAAGCTAAGGTCTTTGACCGCCTCGGGGTCTGGTGCACACGTCG
Organism: Planctomycetaceae bacterium; assembly: GCA_007129635.1. Lineage (GTDB taxonomy): Bacteria > Planctomycetota > Planctomycetia > Pirellulales > Pirellulaceae > SKKK01. The sequence goes on along the minus strand of SKVE01000002.1, from coordinate 2,337 downwards.
GGCGCACACCGGCCACGCAAACCGGGATACCGGTTTGCAGCTCGTATTTTACACACAAAAATCGATCGCGTAAAGCGACGGGCCCAAATCTTGCTGCCGGAACCCCGTGCGCCTCGCGTGGATGGAGGATCAGATTTCAGCAGCTAACCACGACAAGCAGCGTCTGACAGACCCCATCCGGCTCGTCCGGATGGTGAATCAGATTCCCCGGCTATCGCTCAATCTCGTTCCCCAGCGGGACGAGCCCGCTGGGGTCTAAAAGACCTACTGCCAAGACGGATCGAAAGCCGACGCATGTGGACCAAGTCCTCAGTCATCCGGACTCCGTCGCCCAGCAGTGGAGTTACGATGCCGTCGCTCGCCGCGGCGACTCGGGCGACGGACGGCCGGTTCCTGTTCGGAGGGTTCCGCATCGAACACGAACAGGGCCTCGCGCAGGCTGAACCGGATGTGCTGCTGCATCAGCCGCCGCGCCGCCCGAGCGTCGCGGCGGCGCACGGCTGCGGCGATGCGGCCGTGGTACAAGCAGGTGCGGGTCACGTGGTACAGGTCGCGAAAATGGCTGCTCAGGCCGAACACGCAGTGCCGGAGGTGCACGTCGCCCAGCGTCTTGCACACCAAGTTGTTCCGGGCGATGCTGGCAATCAGCTTGTGGAACGCCGCGTCGGCGGCCAGGAAGTCGCGCTGCAACCGGCCGTCCATGCGCGGCAGGCCGGAGTCGCGGAACTGGCGGGCCAGGCGGCGCATTTCGGTGGCGTACTGCTGCAACTCGGCCACTTCGGCCGGCCGGATGCGCCGCACCGCCTTGGCCACCGCCATGGCCTCCAAGGCGATGCGCACCTCGTACATCTCGATGATCTGCCGCCGACTGGGCTCGGCAACGAACGTGCCGCTGGAGGCCAGTTGCACCAGCAACCCCTCGTTCTTTAGCCGGTGGATGGCCTCGCGGACAGGCGTGCGGCTGATGCCCAACTCGCGCGCCAGACGGTGTTCCGACACCTTCTGTCCCGCGCGCAACTCGCACCGGGCCAGTTTTTCCGTAATATAGGCATACGCTGTGTCGCTGAGTGCCGAACCCATGATCGCGTTGACCGTTCTGGATACCGACCGGCCAGATCGGGATACCGGTTTGAATCAAACGAAAAAACTGCACGACCCTTCGCCGCCCTGGTGGGTGTGCAAGCTGCCATTGGGCCAACCCGACGCGGCAACCGATGTGACAACGGTGGTGGATTCTACTCGGCGTTTCGGCAATTGCAACAACCCTTCGGTCGAGCCTGGGCGAGGAACCGTTCCATGGAATTCGCAGAGTACGCGCACCACACCGGCCAACATCGGCGGCTAGCGGCTTCCGGCGGTCGTCGTGATGCCAATCCGGGCGAAACGAGAAGACCTTCTCGACCGCTCTGGCAAAAAAGCCCGGTTCTCGCGTTCAGGGCTCCGGCTACTTCCGCCGTTAGTCCTTCATCCCCGCGGGCCCCACCTCGCCGCAAAGACAGCCGCAACGAAATATCGCCCACTAGCTCAAACTGGTTCATCCTAACGCGGCTCGGCCGCAACCCGAGTAGGTTGGGTCTCCGACCCGACCCGGTCGGGACAGAGTCCCAACCTACAAACATGCGCGCATGTTACGACCGAAGACTCTATTCTCGATTCGACGAGGTTGGTTGGGAAGCAGGCACTGGCCGGTGCGGGCTAGAATCGTCGGAATTCCTTCTCGTCAGCGTAGATCACCCATGTGTTGGCGATCAGCGTGCCAAAGATCGCGCAGACCCCGAACAAGTCGTCCCAGTCCCGAGAGTTCCTCGCCAGTCGGCTCATCTCCAGACCGAGCACGAGCCCGACTTGTTGTTCGGTCACCAAGTTCAACAGGCGTCGAAAGCCTGGGCGTTCCGCTTTGCCGGTGCCGCTGATTCCCAGGTCCTCGTCGAGCACTCTGTGATCTTGGATGAAACACAGGAAGCGGAAACGCCAACGGCGGGTCCAGCGGCGAAATCCCCCCGGAAAACAGATCTTACGCGATCGCTGGTTGGCGCCTTTGACGCAGTCGGAACGCAACATGGCGGACGATCCCGAAGTTCATCGACAGGGGGTGCGTGCCAGCGACAAGGGCTTTTTGAGCCTGGATTGGCAGTAGTATCTGGCTTTGCTGTAGTGGACGACCGAACAACGATTGAAAGGTCAGGTTGCCAAGGTGCCGGAGGGGTTGCGAGGCATTCTGGGCGGGTTGGGCATCGAGGCCTCGATGTGGCGGGCCTCGATGTGGGATTACAAACTGACGAGGTGGATCGCCGCCGTGTTTCTGTCGATCCTGGTGCACGAGATGGGTCACGCCTT
>SKVE01000209.1 GCA_007129635.1 Planctomycetaceae bacterium | reverse complement strand
GAGCACACGCAGCAGGAATTCAAGATCAGTTACGATTTGGACGACGGCGTCGTGCCGGACGAAGTGCTGCCGCAGATCCACGAAGCCCTGGCGCAAGCCCGCGCGCCCCATTCGTTGATCTTCTCTCACGGCGTGTTCGTGGACATCCTGCCCTACCGAGCTTCGAAGGGCAAGGCGGTCCGCTACCTTTCCGGCAAATGGAATGTGGCTCTGGAACGGATGGCCACGGCCGGCGATTCGGGCAACGACGCCGACATGTTGACCGGTCAGACGGCGGGGATCGTGGTCGGCAACCATGACGAGGAACTGCTAGACCTGAAGGGTGTCCGCTCCGATCGCATCTACTACGCCCAGGCGCACTGCGCCGGCGGGATCATCGAGGGACTGCGACATTACGGGCTGATCGAGCAAGCAGAAGCCGCCGTCGCGTAAGCGGTTGGCTGGCAGCGACCGCCCGCGCGATCAGCCGGACACCAGCGGCACGTTGCGGCTACGCAGATAATCCTTCAGCTCGGGGATGCCGATCAGATGGAAGTGGAACACCGAGGCAGCCAGCAGGATCGACGCACCGGCTTCGACCGCCTGGTAGAAATGCTCCAGTTGGCCGGCGCCGCCCGAAGCGACGATGCGGGCGGTGGTGGCCTGTTGCATCGCGCGGATCACCGGCAGATCGTAGCCGGTTTTTGCTCCATCGCCCGCTTTGCTGGTGGGCAAGATGCACGCCACGCCGAACGCATCGACCTGCCGCGCCCATTGGATGGCGTCCATGCCAGTCGCGGTGCGCCCGCCATCGATATAGACCTCGTAACCGGAGGGCATCGCCGCGTTCTGATCCACATCGATCGCCACGGTGACCTTGTCGGGCCCGAACTGCTGGATCATTTCAGCGATCACTTGCGGATTGCGAAACGCGGCGCTGCTGGTCGATACCTTGCTGGCTCCCGCTTCTAAGACAGCGGCGGCCGAAGCAACGTCCGAGATGCCGCCACCGACGGTCAACGGCACCGTGGTGACCTCGGCCACACGGCGAACGACCTCCAGCATGGTCCGGCGCCCTTCGACCGTGGCGGTGATGTCCAGCAGCGCTAATTCGTCGGCTCCGGCTTGACAGTAGGCGTGGGCGCATGCCGCCGGATCGCCCGCGTCACGGATGTCGACGAAATGAACGCCTTTGACCACTCGACCATTCTGCATGTCCAAACACGGCATGATCGCAACAGGTTCTGTCATGTTTTTTTTCCAGTTCATTGGATGGTGGCGTGATATTCTTGCAAGCTTTTGACTTGGCCACGTCCCTTATGGTACGCGCGGATGCCTTTGGCCGCCGCCAGGCCAGCGGCCACGGTCGTGATGTAGGCGATCTTCCGTCGGACGGCGTTTTTGCGGATATACGAATCGTCCTCCTTGCTCGCTTTGCCGCTGGGTGTATTGATCACCAGTTGGATCTCGCCGTTGGAGATGGCATCGCCCAGATTGGGACGACCTTCGTGCATCTTCAAGATCCCTTCGACCTCCAGTCCGGCGGCAGCCAGGCATTGGCGAGTGCCTTCGGTGGCTCGGATCGCGAACCCCATCTCGGCGAATCGCCGAGCGACCTCGATGATCGCCGGTTTGTCCGAATCGGCGACGCTGATCAGCACCGTGCCCTCGGCTGGCAACCGAACCTGGGTCGCTTGTTGGGCCTTGTAGAAGGCCAGCCCGAACGAATCGGCCATGCCCAACACCTCGCCCGTGCTGCGCATCTCGGGGCCCAGGATCGGGTCGACTTCGTGGTACATGTTGAACGGAAAGACGGCCTCTTTGACGCCGAAATGCGGGATGTTTTTGCGGCCCAGGCCCAGTTCCGACAGCTTCTTTCCCAACATGACCTGCGTCGCGATACGAGCCATGGGGATGTTGCACACCTTGGAGACCAGCGGGACGGTACGGCTGGCTCGCGGATTGGCTTCCAGGATATACACCGTATCCTGATAGATGGCGTACTGGATATTCATCAAGCCGACGACCTGGAATTCGATGGCGATCTTTCGATTGTATTGGTGGATCGTATCGATGTGTTTCGGCGCGATGCTGATCGGTGGGATCACACACGCCGAATCGCCCGAGTGGATGCCGGCCAGTTCGATGTGCTCCATCACGGCGGGCACAAAGGCATCCTCGCCGTCGGCGATCGCATCGGCTTCGACTTCGATCGCATTTTCCAGGAATCGATCGATCAGCACGGGCCGATCCGGCGATACCTCGACCGCTGCCGATAGATAGCGTTGCAATTCGTCCTGGTCGTGAACCACTTCCATGGCCCGACCGCCCAGCACGAACGATGGGCGGACCATCAGTGGGTAACCGATTTGATCGGCGATCGCCACGGCTTCTTCGTGCGTGCTGGCCATGCCCGATTCGGGCTGCGGGATCCCCAGCTTACGCATTATGCGGCAGAAGTGGGCACGATCCTCGGCCCATTCGATCGCTTCGTGCGAGGTACCCAGGATCTTGACCCCCGCTTCGGCCAATTGACGAGCCAGGTTCAAGGGCGTCTGCCCGCCGAACTGGACGACCACTCCCTCGGGCTTTTCCAACTCGTAAATGCTCAACACATCCTCGACCGTCAGCGGTTCGAAGTACAGCCGATCCGAGGTGTCGTAGTCGGTCGAGACGGTCTCGGGATTGCAGTTCACCATGATCGATTCGAAGCCTTCGTCCCGAATCGCCAACGCGGCGTGCACGCAGCAATAATCGAACTCGATCCCTTGGCCGATGCGATTGGGGCCGCCGCCCAGCACCATGATCTTGCGGCGGTCGGACACCGGCACGTCGCCCGGCGCGTTGTAGCTGGAATAGTAATAGGCCCCGCTCTCGACGCCGCTGACCGGCACGGCGTGCCAGCCCTGCACGATCCCCGACGATTGACGATGCTGGCGGATCTGCGATTCGG
>SKVE01000793.1 GCA_007129635.1 Planctomycetaceae bacterium | reverse complement strand
TGAGAGACGCACAATGAGCGAAGCGAAGAAGATTACCGTGGCAACGACCTGGCTGGACGGCTGTTCCGGCTGTCATATGTCGCTGCTGGATATCGATGAACGTTTGATCGAACTGGCTCAACAAGTCGACATCGTCTACAGCCCTTTGGTCGATGGAAAGCATCTGCCCGAGAAGGTGGATGTAGGGATCATCGAAGGCTCGGTCAGCAACGAGGAAGACCTGGCCAAAGCTCGGGAATTCCGCCGTCATTGCAAATACCTGATCAGCCTGGGGGATTGCGCGGTCACCGGAAACGTGCCTGCCATGCGCAATCTGTTCGCGTTGGACTCGGTCTACGACCGAGCTTATCAGGAGAACGTCCAACTGAATCCTCAACGTCCCAACGACGGCGTGCCCGCACTGCTGGACGTCGTCAAACCGGTCCATGCCATCGTGCCTGTCGATCTGCACGTACCGGGTTGTCCCCCGTCGGCCGACACCATCTGGTTCGTATTGAGCCAGTTGTTGGAAGGCCGCGTTCCCAATCCCAACGAAGTAACGCGTTTTGGAGCTTAACTGTGAGCCGAACGATTGCCATAGAACCGGTGACCCGCATCGAAGGTCACGCTCGAATCACCCTGCAGTTGAACGACGAGGGCCGAGTGGATGATGCGCGGTTTCATCTGACCCAATTCCGAGGTTTCGAGAAATTCTGCGAAGGCCGTCCTTACCGCGAGATGCCGGCCCTGACCGCGCGAACTTGCGGGATCTGCCCCGTCAGCCACCTGCTGACTTCGGCCAAGGCCTGCGATGAACTGTTGAGTGTCAAAATCCCGCCAGCGGCCGAAAAACTGCGGCGAGTGATGAACCTGGCCCAACTGGTCCAGTCGCATGCCTTGTCGTTCTTTCATCTGTCGTCGCCCGACTTGCTGTTGGGCTGGGATTCCGATCCCGCTCGGCGAAATATCTTCGGCGTAATGACGGAGAATCCCGCCATGGCCAAGGATGGTATCCGCCTGCGACAGATCGGTCAGTCGATCATCGAGATGCTGGGCGGCAAAAAGGTCCACCCGAACTGGGCTGTCCCCGGAGGGATCGCTCAGCCGTTGTCGGAAGAAACTCGCGATGCGATGCGAAAATTGCTGCCCGAGGGGCTGGTGATCGCCAAACGTACCTACGCCTTTTACAAGAAACTGATCCCGCAGTTCGCCAAAGAAGCCGAAACGTTCGGGAACTTCCCCACCATGTTCCTCAGCCTGGTCAACGCCAAAGGCAATCTGGAACATTATGACGGTTGGATCCGGATCAAGGACGCCAAAGGGGATATCGTCGAGGACATGGTGCCCGCCGACGAGTACCCGAGGATTATCGGCGAGGCGGTCGAGCCGTTCTCGTACATGAAGTTTCCCTACTATAAACCCCATGGATACCCGCGAGGCATTTATCGCGTCGGCCCGCTGGCCAGGTTGAACAACTGCAACTCGTGCGGCACCCCGTTCGCCGACGTGGCACTGGCCGAATTCCGTACTCTCCAGGAATCCCAACCGGTCGCCAGCAGTTTCCATTACCACTACGCTCGGCTGGTCGAAATCATCTACGCACTGGAAAGCATGGATCGATTGTTGCGCGACCCCGACATCATGGCGACTCGTATCCGAGCGCGAGCGCGTAGCAATCGCGATGAAGGCATCGGGATCGCCGAAGCGCCGCGCGGATTGCTGATCCACCATTACCGGATCGATGACGACGGGCTGATGACCTGGATGAACCTGATCATCGCCACAGGTCATAATAACCTGGCCATGAACCAAGGGGTCAAGCAGGTTGCCCAGGAGTATGTCGATGGCTCGAAGCTTCAGGAAGGCATGTTGAACCGCGTCGAAGCCGTCATTCGCTGCTTCGATCCTTGCTTGAGTTGTGCATCGCACGCCTTCGGACAGATGCCGATCCACGTCGAGTTGCGTAATGCTCAAGGCCAACTGGTCGACCAGTTGAAACGCGGCTGAACCGTTCCCGACCCATCGAGAAGCTGATTGTCATGAAAAACCGCATCCTGATCATCGGTTATGGCAGCCCGATCCGAGGCGATGATGCCATCGGGCCGCTGGTCGCCGACCGTCTGATCGACACGATTCAGTCCGAGCAGATCATTGTCTACAGCCGTCATATCCTGACGGCCGAACTGGTGGGCGAGGTAGCCGAGGCGGGGATGGTGATCTTCCTGGATGCATCGATCGAAGGCGCCCCCGGCACGGTCTGCTGCCGGCCTCTGGCAGCAGATCCCGACGCCAGCATCTCGATGGCCCACTTCCTGGACCCCCGCGAATTGCTGGCCTGGGTCGCTGCCCTGTATGGCCACACTCCACAAGCTTACCTGATCACGGCCACGGGCCAGACCTTCGATTATGCCGGTTACCAACTTTCCGACACGGCCGATGCGGCGGTCCAGCCGATGATCGATTGGACCCTCAAGTTGATCGATCAATTCACCGCGACATGCGGCCAGGCTGTCGGTTCGGCGTGATGTACGGGGCGGCAAATGAATTCATGTCGCGTTTTTCTCAGGGGGTCGAGAGTCGTTTTCGGTAAACGCGCCTTCCATGTGGTTTGTCGACGCCTGAAAACGACTCCCAACCTGGCGTGTTCAATTTGCGTGTCTCAAGACCACTGTCTTTGATCCCGTTTTGCTCCTACTTCGCGGCGAACGATGGGCCCCGAATCCTCGCCGCTCGCCGGCGAGATCGCTAGGCTCTCTGGCCACGAACGGGGGGATCTGGACCATCTTTGCTGCTTGGCCATGCGATAGGTGGGTGGCACCTATCGGGAATCATCAGGAATCCTCGCCGCTCGCCGGGGAGATCGTTAGGCTATCTGGCCACGAACGGGGGGCTCAGGACCATCTTTGCTGCTCGGCAACGCGATAGGTGGGTGGCACCTATCGGGAACCATCGG
>SKVE01000112.1 GCA_007129635.1 Planctomycetaceae bacterium | reverse complement strand
GGGGGCGGCCTGGTGGAAGAGAACCTGTTCGAGGATACGACCGGTGCGGGGGTCGTGGTGACGAATGAGCCCGATTGGCCGGAAGGCCCGATGCCGTGGGGGATCACAATCCGCGGCAACCGGTTTCTCCGTGGCGGGACATGCTTAGGCTACGCCGATACGGCCCACGGCGCGGCGTTATCCGTGCGCGCCGTGCGACTGAGGCACCGCTTGGCCGACGCCGAAGCCATCCGCGATATCGTCATCGAGAACAACGAGTTTCAAGATCGCGCTGGGACGGCTCTGTACGTGGGCGGCGCGACCGCTGTGTCGATCGTCAATAACCGCATCACCGCATCGCAGGACGCCCCACGGCAGCGCAAAGGCCCAGCCATCTTGATCGAGCGTAGTTCCCGCACCACACTGACCGACAATCTCGTGTCCGACCTGCGGCCCGACACCCTAGCCGCCGTCGAGATCGGCTCGAACGTGGCTCCAGCCACCGACGGCGTCCGCGTCTTGGGGCTGACTACCGAGCTCGCCCCCGGAACCCCACCGGTTCACGACCGACGGCTCGATCTGTCCGATTGGTGACGATACACCGGATTGCGCCCTTCGGCTGGGCCGGATCGAACTGCTGGACCGAGATCGACAACTGGACGCAGACCGCTGGCTGCGGGGCAGATGGCGGCGATTGGTTGCTGGGTTCTGCTGCAGCGATCCACGGCGCAAAAACCATCACACCGACCATCGCGGCGACAGGTGCCAGGCGTGATTGGCTGCTCATCTTGTTTGTTCCCGGGGTGACGTGATCTTCCGATAATCATGCTCAGACAGCAACGGGTGGCGGTTCACTGCCTTCTCCGATTGCGGACCAGCTCGCGATTGTGGCGACAAGTAACATCCGAAAACGAACCATGTGTTGATCTCCTTCCTGTTTGCGTCTTGCCCGCTGGGGCAAGTGTCTTCGCCGTTTCGCTGCCGTTGTTTCTCACGTGCGGCTGCGCACCGATCCCAAGCCGCCGTCGACGCCGATGACCTGACCGGTGACCCAGGAGTTTGACGGGTCCAGGAGCCAGGCGATCAGCGAAGCAACATCGTCGGGTTCACCGAGGCGGCCCAACGCGTGCATCGCCTGGGATGCCTCGGCAGACTTCGGATTCGCCCAGATCTTCTGGGTCAGCGGCGTGCGCACCAAGCCCGGAGCGACCGCATTGACACGAATTCGCTGGCGTCCTCGGATACTGGCGGGCACGTGATCGCTGTGGATCAGCTCGCGCCGCTCAAGGGCTACTCGGAACAGGTCGTCGCGTCGCATGAAAATCTCGTCTCGTTCTCGGAGGCAAAGGCTCATCATGATTCGTCCAACGCCAACAGCCTTTCGGCCAAGGCGACTCCGCTGAGGAAAGCCCCTTCCACGCGCGGACCCGAGCACCAGTCGCCGCAGGCCCCGATGTTCAAGTCGCCGTCGAACAGATACCGGTCAGGCAGCGGTTCCGTGGGTAACGCATCGCGCCAGCGGTGGGCGACGACAGAACTGGGGGGGCACAGCCGCCATGCCAGTCGCATCCCAGAAGGCATCCAGGAGCCGCTCCTGAATCGCCTCGGATGACTCTTCGAGACGGCACTGGGTCCAATCCGCTGACGCGTGCAGAATCCAGGTTTCCACATCCGGATTGCGGCCGGGCTTGCTGCTGTTTCTAGCGATCCATGACAGCGCCGAATCGCGAACGAAGGCACCATCGCCGTCGAGATCGATCCGAGCGGGAAACTGGACCAATAATGCCCAGCAGCCGGCGATCCTGACGGACGAAGCGCGGCTGGCCAAGTCGTGCGATCCCTGAAGAAGCTCTCCGGCCTGTGGAGCGGGCGCAGACACGATCACCACGTCATACCGGCCCAATTCGCTGCCCGTCTCGTCGGAAACAAGCCACTTGCCCTGGCACCGCGTCGGCGGCGCCACGCGCGTGTTCGTGCGGACGTCCAGGTTCTCGGCCAAGTGCCGGCAAATCGCATTCATGCCGGGACAGGCGACGAAGCGGGCCGTCGATGACTTGTCTTGATCCTTGTTTTGATCATGCAGCGAGACGATCCGACCGGTCCAACGCTGGACGAGGCCGGCGTGCTGCCAGGAGTCTACGCAATTCTGGAATCGTTCGTCACGCACCGTGAAATACTGCGCACCGTGATCGAACGCAGCGCCGTTGTCGCTACGGCGCGTGGCCATGCGCCCACCCACACCGCGGCTCTTTTCAAACACGGTCACCGGAAGACCGTGGTCGGCCAGAGTGCGAGCGTAAGAGAGACCGGAGATGCCCGCCCCGACCACAGCCACGGTTGGTTGCGATCGGTTCGTCGGGCCGTTGGTTTGCACGACAATCGTCCAGGCAAAAATGCAGTCATTTGTCCGCTGACCACGAACATTGAAATTCTGTAAGATATGGTAACGCGTCTTCAAGCCTGATGGCATGGGGAGTAAGCGGTGTCGCGCTGGCAACCGGTCGGATTCGAAACCGGCGGGTAGCGTCGTCCCGCTGACTCGTGGCGACGAATTCGGTGTTTGGTAAAAGGCGACAGTTGGGAGACAGCAACATGGTTGATGCAGATGTGTTGATCGTCGGCGGAGGCCTGGCGGGCCTCTGCTGCGCTCGGCGGCTGTGTGGGGCGGGCGTCACGTGCCGCGTGCTCGAGGCTTCGGACGCAGTCGGCGGGCGAGCCAGGACGGATCGCATGGATGGCTTTCTTCTTGATCGCGGTTTTCAGGTTCTGCTGACGGCGTATCCGGAAGCGCAGCAAACGCTGGACTATGGGGCCTTGGACCTGCACCCGTTTGAGCCCGGGGCGCTCGTTCGCTGCGGCGGCAAGTTCCAGCGTCTGGTTGATCCGTGGCGGCGCCCGAGGCATCTACTAGCCACCGCGTTTTCCTCCGTGGGTACGCTGGGCGACAAGCTGCG
>SKVE01000792.1 GCA_007129635.1 Planctomycetaceae bacterium | reverse complement strand
GCCTCGCGACGTGTTGCGGCGGGAGATCCATTCGCTGTTGGAAAGCGACCGGGTCGCGCTGCGGTATGGGACCGCGCTGGGTCGCGACGTGACGCTCGATGGTCTGTTCGCGGACGGTTTCCAAGCCGTGTTCCTGGGCATCGGCGCCGCCAAGAGCTGGCAACTGGACCTGCCGGGCGAGAATCTGTCCGGCGTCCACTCGTCGATGGAGTTCCTCAAAGCGTTCAATCTGCGCGGGGAGGAGTGGGCTGGCGGCAACGTAGGGATTGTCGGCGGAGGCAACTCGGCCATCGACGCGGCGCGGGTCGCCATGCGGCAAAGTCACGTGCAGAGCGTCCGTCTATTGTACCGCCGAACCTCGCGCGAGATGCCGGCGTTTGCCGAGGAGATCGAAGCCGCCTTGGAGGAAGGCATCGAACTGGAAACGCTCGTCTCGCCGGTCAAGATCCGTTACATCAAGGCGGCGCTTCGCGAGGGCGTCAAGGTGGAAACCATGGTCTCGCCGGTCCGACTGCACGCCCAGGATGGCCGACTGGTGGGCATCGAATGCGTCCGCAACCGCCTGGGCAAGATGGACGCCAGCGGCCGCCGCCGCCCGGTGCCCGTCCCCGGCAGCGAATTCACGCTGTCGCTGAATACCCTGATCGTCGCCATCGGCGAACGGCCGGACAGCGAGCCGCTGGCAGCGATGGGCCTGGAACTGGACCGGGACGGGCGGCTGGTGGTCGATCCGAAGACGTTGGCGGCCAGCCGCCCGGGCGTATTCGCCGGCGGCGATCTGGTGACCGGCCCGAACACGGTGATCGAAGCGCTGGCGGCCGGACGCCGCGCGGCGCGCTCGATCGACCGCTATCTGCACGGCCAGTCGCTGATCCAGCCTCCGAAGATCCGCTTACCACAGGTCTTCGTCGAACCGGCCGCCAGCGACCCGGAACAAGACCAGTCGCAGCGGCGGATCGAGCCGGCCACGATCCCACCCGCGTCGCGGCAGAAGAGTTTCGCCGAAGTCGAACTGCCGCTGTCGGTCCAGCAGGTGGTGGCCGAGACGCGCCGCTGTCTGCGCTGTGACCTGCGGTTCACCCGCCCGCCGCGCGAACCATCCTTTGCACCGTCCGCGGAGAGTCGAACAACATGATCGAACTGCACATCAACGGCTTGGCGGTTTCCGTCCAGGAAGGCAGCACACTGTTAGAGGCTGCCACCTATCTCGGATTCCCCATCCCTACGCTCTGCCATATGGAGGGGCTCTCGCCGTACGGAGCCTGCCGGTTGTGCGTCGTCCAGATCGGCCAGGACGAACAGGCCCGGCTGGTCTCGTCCTGTACGTACCCGGCTCAGCCGGGCATCAAGGTCTGGACCGGCTCGACGCGCGTACTGCGGGCGCGGCGGATGGTCCTGGAACTGCTGCTGGCCTCGTGTCCCCAGTCCAAAACCATCCAGGATCTGGCCTCGGCCCACAACGTGCGGCAACAGCGATTCCGGCAAGAGCACGAAGACTGTATCCTCTGCGGCCGCTGTGTGCGGATGTGCCGCGAGCAGATGATGGCGGGCGCGATCGGCTTCCGCGGGCGCGGTGCAACTCGCAGCATCGGTACGCCCTTCGACGTCAGCTCGAAAGAATGCCGCGTCTGCGGCGGGTGCCTGTACGTCTGCCCGGCCTGTGAACTGCGCTGCACCTACAACGAGCCCGACCGGGCCATCTGCGGCGGCTGTGCCAACTTGACTCCGCCCTGCGCGGAGAAGGAATCCTTCGATCACCTGATGTGCTACATGAACCCCTGTGTCGCCTGTGAAATCTCTACGCCAGAACCCCAGTCAGGAGCCCTACGCTGATGATCTCCACCTTTTCCAAAATCAATGCCTCGGCAGCCACCCTGACCAAGAACCGCACGGAAGGGTCGGTCGTGCCCTCCTCCGGCATGTGCGTCACCTGCGTGGACGGCTGCATGGGGATGTGCGAAATCGGCAAGTCCGCCTACCGCGGGCACGAAGTCATCTACCCGCAGCCCTTCGGCGTCATCACCACCGCAGGCGAAAAGACCTATCCGATCGACCACTCGCACTTCACGATTCTGGGCGGCGTGACGGGCGCGGAAGGCATCGCGGCCGATAGCGACTTGGCCGTATTCCCAGCCGTCAACTTGGAGGTCACGTTCGGCCACGACCAGGGACTCAAGTTCCGCCGCCCCTGGATCATCCCCGGCATCGGCTCGACCAACATCGCCAAGAACAACTGGGAAGGACTAGCCATCGGCTCCGCCTTGGCCGGAACCGGACTGACCATTGGCGAGAATGTCGCCGGCATGGACCCGGAAGCCGTGATCAAAAACGGCCGTGTGGTCGATACCGTCGATCTGAAGCACCGCGTCACCCTGTACCAGCGGTATCAGCGGGACGGTTACGGGGCGATCGTCGTCCAAGCCAACATCGAAGACACCCGCTTGGGCGTTCAGGAATACGCCATCAAAGAACTCGGCGTCCAGTGCGTCGAACTCAAGTGGGGGCAGGGCGCCAAGAACATCGGCGGCGAAGTGAAAATCCGCAACCTGAACCAGGCGCAGTGGCTGCACGAGCGTGGCTATCTGGTGGTGCCCGACCCGACCCATCCCGACGTGATCCAGGATTTCCAACGCGGCGCGTTTCAGGAATTCGAGCGTCATTCCCGCGTGGGGATGGTCACCGAGGAATCATTCGCTCGCCGCGTGGAACAACTCCGCCAGGCCGGCGCCAAGTACATTTTCCTGAAGACCGGAGCCTACCGGCCCGCCGATCTGGCCCGGGCCCTGGTCTTCGCCTCGCGCTACAAGCTGGATCTGCTGACGATCGACAGCGCGGGCGGCGGTACCGGGATGAGCCCCTGGCGGATGATGAACGAATGGGGCGTCCCGCCCGTCTACCTGCACTCGTTGGCCTACCATTATGCCCAGCGTCTG
>SKVE01000291.1 GCA_007129635.1 Planctomycetaceae bacterium | reverse complement strand
TCGGGTCGCACTTCCCTGCTTCCACTGGTCGCACCATAGCCACCGCTTTCCATGGCACGGGCCGATGGCAGGTATGGACCTTGGGGTCAGAGCTTCATTAGCCATTAGTAAGGCGTCTTGCCGCGTCTTGTACCGTTTTCCCACAGCAGGAACTGGCGGCCTCGATTCGTCGAATCGCTTGCCCTACGGCACGAACGGAATAAATTCCGTTCTACGATGAGAAAGTTCTAACCGCGGGCGGTATCAAATGGCCTGTCAACACTAATGGCTAATGAAGCCCTGACCCCAAACTCAGCACTGACCCCAAACACAGCAGCACCACGAATGGCCCGCTTGCTCATCTGCCTATTGCCATAAAGCGTTCAAGGTGGTGACGGACCACTCGACCAGTTTTTCGCCGCCTTCGGGTCGCACTTCCCTGCTTCCACTGGTCGCACCATAGCCACCGCTTTCCATGGCACGGGCCGATGGCAAGTACGAGCCGGGACCTGCAAGTTGCACGACGAAGGTCTGCACGGCCGGGCTTCGGCCTTTGATTCGAATCCCGTAGTCCAAGAACAGTTCGAACGGGCTGGTGACCATCCCGACGCCGCCCAATCGCAGCGCGTGCACCTCGATCGGTAGATCCGGGTTGTCGGGTTGCGGCTCTCGCCGCGGCAATTCCAGGATTTCGACACGATGCGCAAACACGGGACTCCAGTCGATCTCGGATTGGATTAGCGGCAGCACCCGATCCGCAGCATCGGCGATCCGGAAAGCGATTTCCTCCCGGGCCGTGCGGCCCGCAAGCCGTGCCATACGCCGTTCTGCCAACCTGTCGAACGGCTCGTTCGTGTCCTGGTCGCCGGCTGCGCTGACTTGGGGCAGGATGAACAGACCATCGCCGAACCGGCGGCGCAGTTCCGAACGGGTTTCGTGCCAGAAGTCGGCACTGACCTGACGCCCCGAGGTTTCGGCCTGGGCGGGGCAAGCCAGATTGGCAACCAAACCCGACAGAGTGCCGTCCGGCAGATAAGTCGCCAGGAACTGAACCGAGTGGTCTTCGTAGCCCTGGATATGGCTGAACCCGGGGGTATCGGTCCGGCCGTACATCCGGCCCTCGCCGTTGCGATCGACGATCAGCCGATTGCGCCCGACGACCGCATGTCCCAACCCAAAGGCAATACCGCCTGCGGTGCGCGCGGTCCAGGCGGTTTTCACGGCATCGGCGATCCGTCTGGCGGCAAAGCTTACGTACTGTCGGCAGGTGAGTGGCGGCATGGCCTCCCGTGCCCGCTGAAATGCCTCGTCGTTGTGCCTGCGCCATATCCAGGGTTCTTCGGTCTGCTGGAAGTCCGGCTGGTAGCGGGGACGGGTGTAATGAAAGGGCGCCGTGTGCGTGTGCGTGGCAAAGAAGAACACCGATTCGGTTGGTAGTTCCGCCAACTCCTGCCGCAGGTGTTCCCTGACCCCGTCGCGAATACATTCCGACGCCGACAGCAGATCCAGACTGACCATCACCACACATCCCGGGCGGTCCGGTGCGACGGACTCCAACGCCAGAACCGTGGCTTTCAGCGGATCCTTCACTGCGTCGGTGATCCGGACCGTAGCTCCCAACCCGGTCAGATGCACGGGCCCCTCCGGCGTGATGTCGGCTTCCGCCCACCCGATTCGTAGGGTAGAGTCCGCTCGCTCCTGTGCTGCTGCCAGCAGCGCGCCGGGGGCCGCCGCGATCACGGCAAGCAATCCGATTGTCAGCACAACAATCCGAATGGCCACGATGTTAGACCTTGTTAAGCAAAGTGGCTGCGCAATTCGGTGGGTAATCATTCGCGGTCCCTCATGACGTTTCATGGCGCACCTCTCCGAGTTCAAGTGATAGGAACAAGTTGGCCGATTTTATTGTAGCAGGCACACGGTGTGGGCCTACTACCATCTAGGCGTCCTTACGCCAGGGCATCACGGCAGAAGTGGACGCATTCTGTTACTTCTCGGACCGCGTCAGAGCCTTCCGGGATCGGGTATTCCAACTCGATGTCGGCCGGGAACGTCAGGCCGTGTTTCCGCATGAATTGCAGCACGGCCGCAATGGGCGTGTCGCCCTGGCCGAACGGCATGTTGGGGCCGTTGTTCTTCTTCCGGTCCTTCAGGTGCAGGTTGGTAATGCGGTCCATGTGCTTCTCGATCAGCGGCACGGGCGACTCGTTCGTACCGGCCACATAGTGGCCGATGTCAAGGTTGATTCCAAGGTACTTGCCGTGCGAAAGAATAGGGCCGTCGTAAGTCGTCGGCGTGATCTGGGTGTGGTTGTGGAAACCCACCATGATTTCGTGCCGGTCGGCGACGGGTCCGAGCCGCTCGGCAGCGGGCTCGGAAATCTCGCGCGTCATGCCCCTGGCGCCGAGTGCCTTAGCAGCTCGGAAGCAGTATTCGACTTGTTCATCGGGCATGTCGGCATTTCCAAGGTTGCCGACCAGCATCAGATGGATGTTCACGCCCGCTTCGTTGTACATCTTCCGAAGGGCCTTGTAGCCTTCGGTGGCGGCCGGTGAGAGTCGCCACTCGTCCATCGACGTGCCGCCACCGGTAACCGTCCGGGCGAACCGCTCGGCGGGCCCGAACATCAATTCGACGGAATTGATTCCGCACCGAGTTATGTATTGCAGCAATTCTTCTGCTGAGCCCGGCAGGGAACGGTAACTGTAGGTCGTCACGCCAATCTGGACGCCGTTGAACTTGGAATTCAAAGCGGTTGCCGAGGCTGCGGTCTTGCCCGGGAGCATCGCCGACGCGGCACAGGCTGCACTGCCGCCGAGAAAGGCTCGTCTCGATAAAGTCGCGTTGTTATCCTGCATGAATTCTCCTTCCGAAACCGAGTTGTGTTTTGATTGTTCGGGGATATACGCCTGTTTCGTTTCCGCCGGGCCCGATTCCTATTCGTGCGAGCACCGGCGGTTCATTCGGGCTGCTTCAGCGCGTCGACGAGCTTGCGGGCTTGAGTCTTGGACCATTGCTCCATCATTTTCACGTGCGCCGCTTCCGGATTGCCCGCGGCGACGCTTGCCGCCAACTCCTCCTTCAGCCGCTCCTTCTCAGCATGGATCGACGGCTCCAACGTCTCCCAGCGTTTGATCGAACCGGAACTCTTCGTGCCCAGTGCGTAGGCCGTGCCGTCGACCACGGATGCCGGCGTGCGGCTCTGGCCCATCAGCAGCGGGAACGCCACCGCACGGACCGCCAGGGCTTCGGCGCAGGTCGACGCTCGTTCCGCAATGTGCCGCAAGATGGTGCCGGCCATGATGCCGCGGAACTTATCGAGAGCTGGCTCCAAGCGCAGGGTGGAGGAGTCCTTCTTGCGATTGGCGGGGTAGTCGCCCGCGTCGGCAAACCCTTTGTCGTTGACCATCATGGAACACCGGATGCCGGTCGCGTTCGACACGGCAATGAACTTGTTAATCCCCTCGAACGAACTCTCCAAGCGGACCATGCCGGGGTCGGCGGCGAAGGAAAGCTGTGCGGCGGTCAAAACAACGGCGGTCAGCAGGGAGGCGTTTTGCATCGTATGCTTCTCCTCGGTTGTTCAAAGGCTGGAATCGGCTGCTGTACCAGTATCGATCGCCCGGATGGGCCACCCCCCGGGCCACGGCCACCGCAGGACCTGCAGCCCCGGGATTGCGGCCTGCAATTGGGCAACGGTCTCTTCCCCGATCTCCACCATGGCGATATTCAGTCTTTGCAGGTTCTTCAAGCTCTTCAGTTGGATCAAGCCCTGGTCGCTGATTCGCAACTCCTGCAGGTCCAGTTCGACCAACCTACCGATCTGGGCGATTTCGGCCAAGCCTTTGTCACCGACGGCCGTTTCGGCCAAACGCAAGCAGGTCAAATTCTCCAAACCGGTAAGATGCGTCATGCCCGCGTCCGACACCCGGGTGTTCGCCAGGCTGAGCCATTCTAGACGCTTCATGCCACGCAGATGCACCAGAGCGTCGTCATCGACCATGGTCTCGGTCAAATCGATGCGGCTCAAGTGCTCGGCACCGCGGACATACTCCAACAGCGATCCAGTGACAAATGTGTTGCGCAGGAACAGCAGCCGGAGACCTGACAGGTTGACTAGCGGAGCGAAACCTTGGTCGCTAACGCCCACACAGTGCGCAATCCTCAGACTTGTCAAAGCAGGGAAATGCTCCAGTACCTGAAGCCCCTCGTCGGTCAGTAACGAGGCCTCCTCGACGGATAGCTCGCTGAGATTCGTCAGGCCAGCCAAGCTGGCGAGCCCGCGATCACCAATCTCCGGGCTGCGTAGCCGAAGCGCACGGAGACTGGTCATGCCCGCAAGATGCACCAGTCCAGCGTCGGTGACCATGCCGCAACCGCGCAGGTCCAGCAAGCGGAGATTGCCGACGGGCGTTAACCGCTGGAGTCCCGCGTTGCCGATGTTGTTGTCACGTAGTTCGAGATACTGAAGCTCAGGCAACCTGGCAAGATAGGCCATCGCGGCGTCGGTCAGGGCCGGAGTATTACTGAGGTTAAGATACTGCAGACGCGGAAAACGCTCGAGCTTCGCCACCCCCTCATCGGTCAAGCTTGTGTTCTCGAGTGTGAGGCGAGTCAACTGCGACAGATCCGCAAGATGGTCGAGTGCCTGATCGGTGATCCCATCGCCCTGGAGCGTCAAATGCGTGACTTCCATCAACCCTGCGAGCAATTGGACGTCGTCCTCACTCGCCGGGATATCGCCGAGCTGCACGCCGACGATCCGCTTAGCGTCGCGCTGCAGACTTCCGCCCAGTGCTTCGATGCGCTCGACAGCGGCCTCGACCGCTGCCGGATCGGGCGAGGCTTCGCGAACCGGCGGTGCGGGCGGCTCGATGGCTGGTGTCCGAGGGGGACTCGAAAGCGGTGTGGACCGTTCACAGCCGGCGGCTGCCCAACCGGCCAGGAGCACCAAAAACGTTCCGGCAAAGTGTTTCATGGCCTACAGCACCCAACCTTTGCGGTACTCGGGGCGGACGGCTTGATCGGCCGATTCGTTGTTGACGATCCTGCCTGCGATCGGATCGTACTCCAGAGTCTGCTGCGGGAACAGAGTGGCCACATTGCCCAACAGATACCATTCGGTAAACGGACCACTGAACGCGAAGTCGCACATCGGCGCCGGGCCACCCTGGATCGCCTCGGTCCACCCCTGGATCACCGGTCTGCCCAGCGGGCGGGGTAAGGATTCGGGGGGATCCTTGATATCCTGGAACTGCGCTTCCGGCAAGAGTTCCATGTTGGAGCTGCCGTGGCCGGTGGTCCGCATCAGGCCCTTGGTGCCCACCCAGAGTTCGCATCGCCAACGATACTCGTCCCGAAATGTATCCGCACTGCCCCAGTCCGGATGTTCATCGAATATCTGGCGGATCGTGGCGATCCAAGCCTTGTCGGAATACGTGTAGGTCAAGCGGATCGGGGGAAACTCCTCGCGCGCCGGCAGGTCCCAATGAATGATCGCCCACCGGGGAAAAGTCACCCGGCATACCCCGCCCGGACAGTCGTCCGAGCACTCAGCCGTCACGCGGAGGATCGGCCGATCGGCTCCCTGCTTGGGTTCCCACAACGAGCCGATCTTCAACGCCTTGAATTCCGTGGCGAACAGATGCGGGCCCCACCCCCCGAGATCGCCCGTCGAGAAGTCGCGCCAGATGCGCCACTCGGGAGTCATCCAAACGGGATTGTAGGGGCGGTAGGGCGCCGGCCCCACCCATAGATCCCAGTTCAAACCGTCGGGCACCTCGTGGGTGCCCGACGGGGTGGGGCGAGGCCCACCGGCCGCGTGCTGAGTCCGATTCTCGCCTTGCAGGTGTACGGTCCGTATCTCGCCCAAGGTGCCTGCCCGCACGTGCTCGACGGCGCGCACGTTGTAACCGCCCTGATTACCCATCTGGGTGATGACATTGTTTTCGACCGCCAGGTCGGCCAACACGCGAGCTTCGTGGACGGTGTGCGTCAGCGGTTTCTCGCAGTAGACATGCTTACCCAACCGCATCGCCGCCGCCGCGGGGCCCGCGTGATTATGGTCCGGTGTGCAGACGATCACCGCGTCA
The DNA here is from genome assembly GCA_007129635.1 of Planctomycetaceae bacterium. Taxonomy (GTDB): domain Bacteria; phylum Planctomycetota; class Planctomycetia; order Pirellulales; family Pirellulaceae; genus SKKK01. The sequence goes on along the minus strand of SKVE01000291.1, from coordinate 5,055 downwards.
ATCTGGGGATGCATCTTGTCGAGCATCACGCGCCAGTCTTCGAACTTGGGTACTTCTGGAAACAGCTTGAACGAAACCGCGGCGCGCCGCTGATCGACGTCGACCATGGCCGCTGTATTGTCTCCTAGGAAGGTACGGCCCCGACCGCCACAACCGATCACCGCACAGCGGACCTGTCCGTTGGTCTGATAGGTCCGAGCCGATGCAGCCGAACGAAGAACCAGCGCTCCCGCCGGCCCCCACGCGGCTTGAGCCAGAAAGCGGCGACGACTAATCGAATTCCTATTCATGACAAATTCCTCCGGGAGTTCTCAAACGAATGTGCCCCTATCTTCCCGAGACTGCAACAGCACAGCCTCAGACGTTTGCCGCGCCGCCCTCGAAAACTGAGACCTATCGGCAACGGACGAACGGACAGCCAATTCCACGCCCACACTATTCGACGACGGTAAGAGTCTGTCGAGTGTAAAGCCTGCCATACCGGTTCTCGCCGTACACCACCACATTCAAACTGCTCGCATCCTGAGTCGCGTCGGCGGGGATTACGACTTTTCCCTGCTGTCGCTGCTGATTGGTAATCCATACATAATAGGGACCGCCAGAACCGTCCCGCTCGATGCGCACGAAGATGACAGCCATGTTCTCAGAGGCAAATTCTATTTCCCAGGACTGATTCCGGGACACCCTATCGACAGAGATGCTGCAATCGAGGCCGCAAACAGAAAACTCGCACACTTGACTGGCAGTACCGTCCTGCATCACGCAATGCGCCGTATAGTCGCCGCAGGTGGAAAACGAGCGTTCGATGACGCCCGTACCGCTGAGTTGGATCTCCTCGACTACCGTGTCGCCACGCTTGATGATAAGGCTTTGGACGCCCCGGGAGTCCTTGTCCATCACGTTGAATTTGACGGCTTGGTTCTTGTGATAGGGAACCCAATCTCCGCGGTCGAGCAGCAAAACGCGATTGATGGCAGGCAGCGCGGAATCCTCCTCGTAGTCCGGGAACAAGAACGATTCGGCTCTGTTGCTCCCGCGCCACGCATCCAAATCTGTGATCCGATACAGCTTTCTGCCTCCGGAAGAAATATGGGAATCAAAACTTGCCGCGCTGCGGTTGGCGGTTCTGGTCGTGGCAGGCCGGCTGTCCTCGACGCGAACATGCGTCACCGTGCCTTCGTCATCTTTGGTGATTCGCGTTACGATTTCCACATGAGCGCCGCCCGGTGGCGTATAAATGATGTCGCCGATCTCTGCTGCCTGAGCCGATTGCACATCTACCCGTTCGACACCGGCACGATGCGGCGGGACATGGTGATAGCTTGGATAGGGGGTGGTGCACTGCAAGGCATAGCTAGTGTACGAAGAGCAGACCAGTCCGTAATAACCCGCAGCATTGCGTTTCTGGCCTGACAGATTCTCGGTGTACAAAACGCTATGTGGATTTTGCACGGCTGCTAAGAATGTTTTCAGAAAAACATCGAAACCAATGTATCGGCCTTCGTGCCCGCCGTTCGAATAGGGGACCCCCGTATACTCGGTTCCTTTCTGAAAGAATTTCCCACCACGAATCGGAATTCCGTCGGCAACCGGCACCCATTTCACTTGTGACATAATCCGAGCGTACTCGACAGCCTTCTCTTGCCAAGTCACCGGATTTTGGCTTGGTACTTCCCACGGTTTGCCTTGCTCGGCAAGTCCGAATCCAGCCAAGCCCATGAACGTCATCAGTAGAATCAGCAACGAACCCAGACCCTGCTGCTTCGTTTTCATTCCAACCCCATCTTCTTTCAAAAGCCCGTTGGCAAATGCTTCTCATCCCAGGGGATACGCCGGATTTGCGGCGATGCCGGGATCTTCCAAGCTGGCGAAGAACCCGGTTTCTTCTCACCTCCATTCGCCGACCTGTCTCCGTGTGGCTACTTCTGGCCCAGGTGGTCTTCCGGGATGTCAAGATCAAAGTCGACTCCCGAATTTCTACCTGCTTCGATGACGTATTCCAATGCGCTCTCCTCACCATATTCCGGTGGAACTCGCAGGACAGTGTAGTCGGGCGCGCCGCCTGCGGTCATCGGTTGCATGATACTGACGCGGTTTCTACCGGCCGTCCCACCTCGTTCTGTGCGAGTGAACATCAGGGTATAGGCGTTGTCAATGATACTATCCGACAAATCTTTTACACTTTTCGATAACGATTCGAGGACCAGCGGATCGAAACGGTACGGGCTTTCGCCGGCCGCCCAGGCCATACCGCGCAGCAGGAAGATGCGGAAGTAGGCGTCGTCGAACGTCCAGTTGTAGTGGCCCATCACGCACCCGAACACGCGGCCCTTGCCCGGCTCGTAGGTCCAGAACAAGGGCTGCGGAGCGGTGGTGTTCGGGTTGGCAGGGTCGACTTCGTCGCTGGTGGCCAGAATCTGTACCTTCGCCAAGTCGCCGTGGGGCGGCCAATAGGGCTCGTCGATGAAGGCGATGCGCGGCGGCAGCCCCAGGCAAATCGGATGATCGGGAGCGGCCACGTTCAGCTCCACCGGCCCGTGCCGGTAGCGAATCGCCCCGTCGTACACCAGCCCGGTCACCCTCGCAACCCGCTCGTAGGGCTCCTCGGAAAACCGGCGGTCGGTATACGTGGCCGAGTGGATCACGACCAACCCGCCCCCGCGGGCCGTATCTCGTTCGAGCTGCTGGAGCCTTTCCTCGTTCCAGGTCCGCCGCTCACCGCCGGACCGGTAGCAGAAGAAGGTCACGAGGTCGGCCTGGGCGAACTGCTCGTCGCTTGGCCATTTCCAGGCGGTGGTCAGGTTGACGCCCGGGGCGCTTTGCAGCAGGGCAGCCCAGCGTTCCTGCCAGATCGGGTAGTCGTGCTCGCCGGGGCGGTGATCCGCGACGTCGGCCACAAGCACAATGCGGATTTCGCGCCGTTGCTCGACCGCCGGCCCGGCGGAGGCCTTGGCCAGAACCGCTTGGATTTCGGCGCGGGCACGGGCCGGCGGCGGCTCAGCCGCAGTGCTATCGCGGGTCCATGCCGTTACCGCGAGAACGATCACGCCAAGCCCTACGGCACCGTGGTAAACAGTTCGCATCGTCAAGTCCTCTCAACGCTCGTATAGGCGGTGCAAGACAAAAAATACCGAATTGCGTGATACAAGGCTACCCGCCGGTGGAAAAGACAGGCTGGAAGCCCATCCCACGTTTCTGCCTGCGGGCCCGCACGTGGCTACAGCAACGACTTCAGGTGCTTCACGCTCCACCTCTCTAATTTCACCCGCGGCGGCGGGCGCGTCAATGACATCATGTTGCAAAAGTGTTACACTTTCTGGTTAGGGCGATTTCGCCCGTCCAGCGGGAGGTACCATAACAACATGCCCAAAATCCGCCGCGTTGCCGTCGTGTGCAATCTGTCCCGGCCGTACGACCGGAAGGTAGCCGCCGCATTGAGTGGGGTTGCTCTGCCCGTCGTCGGCATCGGCGGCGGCTCCGGCTGGTACGACCCGGCCTCGAATATCCCCTACCTCATGACCGACAACGCCGTCATCGGCGCCATGGCGGCCGAGCATCTGCTGGAGTGCGGGCTGAGGCAGTTCGCCTTCTGCGGCTTCCCGCGCACACGGGTGAACGGCTGGTCGGCGGAGCGGGCCGAGGTGTTTGCCGCGTATGTGGCGCAACGGGACTGCGCGTGCAGCATCTACACCGGCACCCAGGCCTCGGCCCGGCGCTGGAGCGACGTGCAACAAGGACTGGTCGAATGGCTGCAAACGCTCGACTACCCGCTCGGGCTGATGGCGTGCAACGACGCGCGGGCCCGGCACGTGCTCGAAGCGTGCCGCACGCTCCGGCTGCGGGTGCCGGACGACGTGGCCCTGATCGGAGTGGACAACGACGAGATCATGTGCGAGTTGGCCCACCCGCCGCTGAGCAGCGTGGAACAGGGCACCTTTCAGATGGGCTACGAGGCGGCCGCGCTGTTGGACCGCCTGATGGCCGGCCGCCGCCCGCGCCACAAACGGCACCTCATCCCTCCGGAACGGCTCGTCGCGCGGCAATCGACCGACGTGCTGGCCGTCGACGATCCGGACGTGGCCGCCGCCGTCGGCTTCATCCGCGAGCACGCCTGCGAGGGCATCGCCCTGGCCGATGTACTCAAAGAAGTGTCGGTGTCCTGCTCGTCGCTGGAGAAGCGTTTTCGGAAACATCTGGGCCGAACCATCCACAGCGAGATTCAACGGGTGCAGATCGAGCGGGTCAAACAGCTTCTCGACACCACCTCACTTTCCATTCAGCAGGTCATGCGCCGCGCCGGCTTCAATTACGTGCAGTACATGACCGCCCTGTTCCGGAAGACCACCGGCTACACGCCCGCCGCCTACCGCGCGCGGAAGGTCAGATCCGCGCCGCCTCCGGGCGGGTGATGGAAATGTCCTACGCAACCTCCATGGCCGACGGCACGCGGAGCGGCAACGGCCTGCCGGTGTAGGTACCGCCAATCCCCCGTGCCTCGCGGCGATTCGAAATGTCGGTTCGTCATTCCGTCGCGAGCCCTTACGGCTCGCCGTACCGCGTGGTGGCCTGGCGCTCGAACTGTTGGTGGAGCCGCTGGCAACCCTACTGGAACTTCGCTGGCCGGTTTTCTGCCATTTTATCCCGTTCTTTACGCCTTTTCCCGCTCATTTCCCGCGTGTTCTGGGGTGGGCGCGTGCGTTGCCGTATTCCGGTATGTTTTATGGTGCAATCGATGTGCTGAACGGACAGATAGACGCCGGTGTCGCCGCTGAAGTCGGAGTGGGGCCAGCATGGACGTTGTGTTCCACGCGATTGCCGGATAACCAGGTTGACGACGCTACAACGTTCGTTGCCGAAGTCGCAGCGATCAAGTTGTAGCCGTCAGGCACCTCCAGCCTAACGCGGCTCGGCCGCAACCAAGTAGAACGGAATGAATTCCGTTCTACAAGATGCGCGCATTGCGCCCGAATTTGGCACCCGAAGACTCTAACTTTCAACAGGAGCTGTGATGATCCATGCGATTCCCGCTCGCCGACAACGCCTGTCGCGATTGAC
>SKVE01000178.1 GCA_007129635.1 Planctomycetaceae bacterium | reverse complement strand
TGATCAATTTCTCCAGCTACAACTATCTGGCCATGTCCGGTGATCCCGAGATTACCCAGGCGGCCAAGGATGCGCTGGACCGGTACGGAACCAGCGTTTCGGCCAGCCGCGTCGTGTCGGGCGAAAAGACCATCCATCGAGAACTGGAACGCGCCATCGCCGATTTTGTGGGCGCCGACGACTCGATCGTCTACCTGGGTGGCCATGCAACCAACGAGACGACGATCGGGCACCTGTTCCATCCGGGCGATCTGATCCTGCACGACGAACTGGTGCATAACAGTATCATCCAGGGTTGCATCCTGTCGAATGCTCAACGAAGAGCCTTTCCGCACAACGACTGGCAGGCGCTGGACCAGATCCTGAAACAGGTCCGACGCAACTACAAACGCGTGCTGGTGGTGGTCGAAGGCGTCTACAGCATGGACGGCGACTATCCCGAACTGCCGGGATTGGTCCGCGTCAAGAAACGCCATAAAACGCTGCTGATGGTCGACGAGGCTCATTCGATCGGGACCATGGGCCAAGGCGGTCACGGGATCTGCGAGCATTACGGGGTCGATCCGCACGAGATCGATCTGTTGATGGGCACGCTCAGCAAATCCTTTGGAAGTTGCGGTGGTTACATCGCGGGTTGCAAAGAGGTCGTGAAGTATCTGAAATACACGGCGCCCGGTTTCGTGTTCAGTGTCGGCATCTCGCCGCCCAACGCAGCCGCAGCGCTGGCGGCGATCCGCAAAGTCCAACGCGATCCCGAGCGAGTGCATCAAGTCCAATCACGCAGCCGGCTGTTCTTGCAGATGGCCAAGGACCATCGTTTGGACACGGGGCTCAGCAACAACACGCCAGTGGTGCCGGTGATTATCGGCAATTCGATCAAAGCCCTGTTGCTGTCCCGGAATCTGTTCAAACGCGGCATCAATGTCCAGCCGATTCTGCATCCGGCCGTCGAAGAAAAAGCCGCCCGGCTGCGGTTCTTCATCACGGCTCGACACACCGACGAACAGATCGCTCACACGTTGCAGGCGGTCGACGAGGAACTCACGAAGTTGGATTCCAGTCGACGATCAGCCGGATGATTGCCCGGTCAACTGGCAGAATCGGCCGAAGGCGTCCTCCCATGCACCGGATCTTCGCGGCGTGAATTCGACGACGTCGAAACTGCGGCGGATCAACTCGCGGGCTTCGGCAATCCCTGCCACGTCGCCCGCAGTCGTCGCCTGGACCATCACGTTGCCGATCGCCGTCGCTTCGACCGGTCCGGCAAGCACTCGACAATTGCAGGCGTCGGCGGCCATCTGGCACAACAGTTGGTTCTGCGTGCCACCGCCGACGATGTGGATCGTATCGATCGATGCCCCGGTCAATTCGCGCAGCCAGCCCAAGACCATGCGGTAACGCAACGCCAGGCTTTCCAGGATGCATCGAACCATGGCGCCGGGATTCTCGGGAACGGGTTGCCCCGTGTCTCGACAGAGCGTCTGAATCTGGGCGGTCATGTCTTTGGGAGCCACCAACGACGGATCGTCCGGGTCGATCAGCGAAACCAGAGGTGCGGCCCCTTCGGCGGCGCGCACCAGATAGGACCAACCGAACTCGTTCCCCGCCTGGTTCCACATGCGGCGGCATTCTTGCAATAACCACAGCCCGGCGATGTTCTTCAACAACCGGGTCGTGCCCTCCACTCCGCCTTCGTTGGTAAAGTTCAGCTCGCGACACTTGTCGTTCACCACCGGTGTCGGACTCTCCACACCCATCAAAGACCACGTGCCGCTGCTGATGTAGCACCAATCGGGCGCAGCACCGACCGCGCCGGATGCCGGGACGGCCATCACCGCGCTGGCGGTGTCATGCGATCCCGGAAGCACCACATCCACGCCGCGCAGACCGGTGAATTCCGCCACGTGGCTCTGCACCGATCCCAGCTTGGTGCCCGGAGCGACGATCGGGCCGAAAACATGCTTCGGGAATCCGAACTGCTCGATCAGCTTCCAGGACCAGTCTCCAGCGATCGGGTTATACAACTGGCTTGTCGATACGTCCGTGAATTCATTGGCCGCTTCGCCGGTCAGCAGCCAATGAAACAGATCGGGAACCATCAACAATCGCTCGGCGACGTCCAGCAGCGGCGAATCGGCCAACTTCATCGCCAGCAACTGGTACAGGGAATTGATTTCCATGAACTGCAACCCTGTTTCGGCGAAGATCTGATCACGCGGAACGATCTGGAAGGCCTTGTCGAACATCCCGGCCGTACGTCGATCCCGATAGTGGTACGGGTTCCCCAGCAATTCCCCGCCGCGCCCCAGCAGCCCGAAATCCACGCCCCAAGTATCCACTCCCACACTGACGATCTGGTCCCCGAACTCGGCCGCAGCCGCCTGCAGTCCTTTCTGGATATGAGTCCATTGGGCCAGCAGATCCCAGTACATGCGTCCATTGACCACCACCGGTCCGTTCTCGAACCGATAGACCTCCTGCAAACTGACTCGATCCGAACGCAACAACCCCGCCACCACTCGGCCGCTGGATGCTCCCAAATCGACCGCCAGATAGACCTTCGCCTTGTCTGTCATCGCATTATCCTCTGATTATTCCAGGCCGCCCCTTCGATGCTCCGATACGATCGAGCACCGGTTTCGCCTACCAGGGTAACGCATACAGGGGCCGTCGTGAAAGTAGGGTAGGTGCTGCGAGGGGGCAAGAGTGGTGTGTTCCGTTTTGATCCGGAGTTTTCAGGTTTCCCGGCCGTGCAGCGAGGGAGGTTCGGAGTTTTGGCCGTTCGTGGCGGGGACCAGGCGGATTCCGGCAGCCGCGTACTCGCGGTTGAATTGGTCGAAAAACGCCTGCGAATCCGCGGGCGGCAGATGGACGCCACCCACGATGCGTTCCCCTTGCAAAACAAGACCTCGTTGCAAACCGCGTTGGATCTTGT
>SKVE01000839.1 GCA_007129635.1 Planctomycetaceae bacterium | reverse complement strand
TTTTGAAACACAGAGGCACAGAGAGAACAGAGACGAAGAAACGGGGATGATTTGCACCCTCCGTTTCCTCTGTGCCTCTGTGTTTCCCATCTTCAGATCCGTCTAATAACCATTGATGATACGATGAACGCCATCCGTCAGTTTCTCAACGTGGAAGTTGATCAGCAGACCGATCCGCAGCTTCATAAGCCGAAGGTGGGAAAGCGTTTGGGCTTTGTCGATCGGATGAATGTCGGATTTAGCTTTCAACTCGACGACCACGGTGCCATTGACGATCAAGTCGGCTCGAAAGCCGCACTCCAGACTCAAGTCGTCATAGATCAGCGGTATCGGCTGTTCCTCGACGATTTGGAAGCCACGCTTGCGCAGCTCATAGGCCAAGCACTTCCGGTAAGCGGTCTCCAACAAGCCGGGGCCCAGCCGCCGGTGAACCTCGATAGCCGCACCGATAATCGCATGCGTCAACTCGTTCAACTGCATCAATCCGCCCTCCGCTTCCTCTGTGCCTCTGTGTTTCGTACTTCCCCAGTGGTCGTTCTTCCCCGATCTTCGTTGACGATCCACGGTTCCGAAACCTTCGCTCGTTGTCCCGGCGAGATCAGTGGGATTTCGGCGTGGTCCAGCAGCGGCATGTCACTCTGCTCGTCCGTCGCCACCAGCACCCACACGCCGGGACACGGCACGTCATGTCCAGTGCGATCCCGCAGGGTTTCCAGGATCGCCATTTGATCATAGCGGGCGATCAACCCTGGGTGAACGAGCAGAAGGTGGCGGTTCTGGTTCAGCAAGTCGGCTTCGATCTTCGGGGCGACCAGGCTGATCACATGCAGCAGGTTCGTCCAATCCTGACTGGTGCGATCTGCTCCATCCGCCAACTCAATCACGCCCCAGTCGATATCTAGTTCCGTGGCCACAGCACGAAGATATTGGAACAGGATCGCATCAAAGGACACCTTTTCAAGATCAAATCGTCGCAGCAATTCCGCTTCGCAGCTTCGCATCTGACTTGGCCTGACCGTCAGGACCAGGAAACCACCTTCGGCGTAGGCGTGGGCCAGACGGTCCTGAAAGTGCCGGGCATCGGCCCGCTTGGGGGGCACTGGCACATGCCGAGTGCTGGTGGCCGTGGTTCGACGCCGGGGCATCGACGACCCGGATGTGAATACGACCGACAACTCCCGGCGTCGGTACGTCGAGGTCTCGATGTTCCAGTCAACGTTCAGACCGGCACGCTCCAGCAGTGCATCTAGTTCGGGTCGATCCGGCAATGGTTCCGCTTCGGGGTAGCGGCTTTCCACTCGGGCTCGGATCTGGTCGATGGAGAAGCCACTTTCGTTCTCACCCAACCCCAACCCCGTCAATGCGCCCATGCCGAGCCGCAAAGCACGTTCGGCAGCCATCCCTCGTGGGTACAGTTCCTGCTTCGCCGATACGGCTGACCACCGAACCGCAGCCTAACACCGACCGGATCACCAAGTCGGCGATTTTCGCCATCGGCATCCAGACCGTCGCCCTTGGCGCTCGATCAGGCGATGCCCGCTGATCGTTGGCGGTGGTCGCTACCCGGCGCTGGCATCATCCCGTCCCACACGTTTCCCAGACGTGATCACCCACAACCGATCCCCCGGCTGTAGATCGGCAAAGACACGATGATTCGAGTGCCAGCAACGGCTCTCGGCCTGGGCCTGATTGGGATCGAAGTGTTTCTCGTAAACCATCACGTCCATCGTTGTCTCCTACGGCGTTCTCCCACTGTGGGGGAGAGGCCGCATACGAACGCGGTCGTCCGTAACCACCGAGAAGTGCCCCGGCCAGTCCGTCCGACTATCGAGAACATCGATGACGCGTTGGTTATCCGATGATGGATCTTCTCCTGACAAGCGGAACAGAACAATTCCGCATGAGGCCGGCAAACGGTGCCGGAAGGCTAGTTCGCCGAAGTCCTTGTCGTGCGTTACGACCAGTCTGTCTTCCGTTTCCGCACGGTGTAGAATCGAGGTGTCATCGGCACCTCGCATGGACTCTTTGACCGAAATGACGTCATAACCGCGCCGGCGCAGCTCACGAATCACGGTGAGCGTGACGTTTTCGTTGACGATGATCCGCATCGCAATACCACCTACGAGGTTGTAACGTATACGCGTTCCGATTTGAGGACTTCACTGGCATACGCCAAACAAGCCTGGATATCTTGCGGTGTCAGATGATCGTACTCGCTGAGGATCTGGTCGGTCGTCCACCCACGTGCCAGTAGGTCGACCACAAACTCTACAGCGATGCGAGTCCCCTTGATGATTGGCTTGCCCACCAATACCCTTGGGTTCACCTCGATGCGTTCTTCCCAGTTCATTTTGTCTCTCCCTGTCGTCTAGGCGTGGACCACTCCACGAAGTAGCGTCGTACCTGTCATGCTCGCCTCCTCGGCAGTTATGCCTCTCTGAGTTTTCGCCGCTGTCGATTCCACTCCAGGAATTCATCCAGTTCTTCGACATCTTCCGCCCAACCACCGAACGATCGTCGGATGCCGATCGGAGCCCAGGGCGTAGGCGCGCAACGCGGCCAAGTCCTCGCGCGTCAGTTCGGGATGGGCCTCCAACATCTGCTCATCGCGGCAGCCCTCTTCCAATTCTGCGACCAGCATCTCGGCAGGCAACCGAGTCCCCTTGACGATCCGCTCTGTAGGCGAAATCGTCGAGTCGAAGATCAGTCGACCGGCCCACCGTTCGACGCCCGGGACCGGTCCGGTATCCGACGTCACCGCGTGCTGAATGGTGACCGCGACGCAACTTGTACCACTTCACGGCCGCGGCCAAGCGGAGTTCCCGCGCAAAGTCCTCGGGAGTCTTGCGCAGGGCAACCATGGCCGACTCCGGCATTTCAATCGTCATTTGGACCATGATTCGGTATTCCTTCTTCCTCAGTTCCCCAATTGCCACG
>SKVE01000932.1 GCA_007129635.1 Planctomycetaceae bacterium | reverse complement strand
TCACCAGGGTGTCGTCCAGCATGCCCTGCTGCTTCAAGTCCTTGATCAGGGCGGCCGATCCTTGATCGGTCAGCTTCGAGACCGCTTCGATGCCCCCCTTGACGTTGCCGTGATGGTGCCAGCCCCGATGGTACAATTGGACGAAACGCACGCCGCGTTGCACCAGTCGGCGGGCCAACAGACAGTTCGAGGCAAACGAGCCATCTCCGCCGCGACTGCCGTACATGTCCAGCACATCCTGAGGCTCGTCCGACAGATCCATCAGTTCGGGAACACTGGTCTGCATGCGGAATGCCATTTCATATTGGCTGATCCGCGCGGCGATCTCGGGATACTCGACCGCTTGGCCGTGCCATCGGCTTAACTGCTGAACCGTGTCCACGACATCCCGTTGTTGCGAATCGCTGACTCCCTGCGGCGAACGCACGTACAGCACCGGGTCGCCCTGCGAGTGGAAGGGGACGCCTTGGTAACGGCTGGGCAGGAATCCGCTGTGCCACTGGCGGGAGGCGATCGGTTGGCTCTGACCGCCGCCGACCGAGGTCATCACGACAAAGCCTGGCAGGTTGTCGCATTCGCTGCCCAGACCGTACAGCAGCCAGGACCCCATGCTCGGTCGCCCGGAAATGGTGCTGCCGGTATTCATGAAGGTATGCGCCGGGTCATGATTGATCGCTTCGGTTTGCATCGATCGGATGATGCAGATGTCGTCGGCGATCGAGCCGATGTGCGGGAAGACTTGGGAGATCTCTTGTCCGGATTCCCCCCAGCGTTGGAACGGATGTTGGGGTGCCATGCACTTCAATTCGCGGTTCTGCAGTTGAGCGATCGGTTGGCCTTCGGTCAACGAGGCGGGCATGGGTTGGCCGTCCAACTCGGCCAATTTCGGCTTGTAATCCAGGGTCTCCAGGTGCGAGGGCCCACCGGCCATGCAAAGGAAGATCACGGATTTTGCGCGAGGCGTGTAATGCAGCGTCCGGAGCGCTGCGGGCCAGGGATGCTTCTCGGGATCGACGGGTGCCGCTAATAGTTGCGGGTTGAACAGGGTCGCCAGTGCGGCAGCGCCCAGTCCTTGCGAGGCGGCGCCCAAAAAATCACGACGATGATGTAACCAACTCGGTCGATGCAGAGGGTTCATGGCACAGCTTTCTGTCAATAACGGAAAATGGTCTCAGGCAGATTCAACAGCACTCGGGCCACCGAGGTCCACGAGGCCAGCTCAGCCGGATCGAGGTCCTCGGCACGCGGCCAAGCGCCAACACTCAACAGCCGCTCTGCCGACGGCACGTCCTGCCGGAAGTCTTGAAGATGCCGGTCTCGCAACTCGGATAGCACCTGGCGTTCGTCGGTCGACGGCGCTCGATGCAGCGCCCAACGAAATGCGAAATCCAGTCGCTGATCCTCGTCGGAACCTCCGTCGCGAACAATACGCTCGGCGAAAACACGAGCCGCTTCGACGTACGTCGGGTCGTTCAGCAGGACCAAGGCTTGCTGAGGAGTGTTGGAGCGGGGGCGTCTGGCCGTGCACTCCTCGCGGCTGGGCGCATCGAAAGCCAACAAGCTGGGATGCAAGAACGTCCGCTGCCAATGCGTGTACAAGCCGCGACGATAAAGTCCGTCCCCCCGATCGTTGGCCCATTCACGAGTTGGGAAGTTCAGGTGCGCCCAGTATCCTGCCGGTTGATATGGTTTGACGCTCGGGCCGCCCTGTTGTTCGACCAGCAGTCCGCTGATCGCCAGCACCGAATCGCGTACCATTTCGGCATCTAATCGAAATCGAGCCTGTCGAGCCAACCAACGATTCTCCGGGTCACGCTGCCGCAACGACTCGTCGGCCAACGAACTCTGCCGATACGCTGCGCTGCTGACCATCAGTCGGATCAGATGCTTGGTGTCCCAGCCGCTGTCAATGTACTCGCAAGCCAGCCAGTCGAGTAGATCGGGGTGCGTCGGTAATTCGCCCTGCGCCCCCAGATCCTCGACGGTCCGCGATAATCCGGCACCGAAAAACAGCATCCAGAACCGGTTGACCATGGTTCGAGCCACCAGGGGATTGTCGGGGGCCATCAGCCACTGGGCCAGGTCCAGACGATTGGGACGGCGGCCGTTGGTCTCCAGTGTGTCCAAGAACTCGGGCAGCGCCGGTTCGACCACCGGTCCGGAATCGTCCAACCAGTTGCCGCGGGGCAGGATGCGAGTCGTACGAGGAGGATTGGTCTTGGTGACCAGCGATACGGGCAGGTTCTTGTTGAATGCTTCCAACGCCTGTTCAGAAGCAGCCAGTCGCTGCCGCGCCTCGTCTAACTCCGGCGCGATCCCACGGAAGTACTCCCACAACTTAGCCCGCTGGGCATCGTCCAATGCTTCGTCTGGCGACCGCAGGATGGTGACGATCTCGGCGGGCAATCCTCCATCGGCTACGGCGAAATAAAAGCCTTTGCTGCCGCCCGCGTTGGTGATTTTGATCAGCAATTGATTTTCGCCGGCTTGCAAGTCGATCGTGAGACGCTCCTGATCCGCCGCGACGGCTCGCTGGACCTTGTTGTCCAGCACCAATTCACCGTTGACCCAAACTTGAATGCTGTCGTCGCTGCCTAAGAAAAGCGGTAAATGCTGTGTTTGTTCGACGGTAATCGTACGCGTCAGGTAGGTGGCCGCATTCTGGCCGGTCAACGATTGCGGCTGGCCATCTTTCCAGTCCGTTTGGGCTTGCCATTTCAGTTGGCCGTCCCGATAGGTCTTCTTCAGATCGATCCCCTGCTCGGGGCCAAACGCCGTTTCATGCGCTTCATCAAAACTGGTCGCCGTAAACGGTCCGATCGAATGCCAAGTACCCAACTTTGGGTGGACGAAGCCTTGCTCACGCATGGCCGCTTGCCAATCGGATTGGGCGGCGACCAGTTCCGGAGTCGGTGAATCCAGCACCTGTCGTGCCTG
>SKVE01000556.1 GCA_007129635.1 Planctomycetaceae bacterium | reverse complement strand
TGGATATGCGGCGAGACCTTCAGTTGACAATCACCCCCCACGCGCAACTGAATCCCGATGCCCGGCCGGAACGGATCAATGTGCGCCAGTTGCCACAGTTGAAGAATCAACGAATGGCTGCCGTGAATCAATGGGGCGCGCTGGTCCAGAAGGGTCAAGCGTTCATGAAATCCAAGGCGTCCGAGCAGGAGAAGAAGCAGGCTTCGCAACATCTGAGAAACTACGAAAATGAACTAAAACTCAGCCAGGAGAGCTTCAGTCGTTTCGAGCAGTTCGAACAGATGTTGGAGAACGCCCAACTCGAGATCATTTTTCGCGTCTTCTACGACGCGGATGGAAGCGAAACCGACCTTTTGTTAGCAGGCAGTTAGGCCTGTTTGCGGAAACCAAAGAGCGATCATGGAAAACGATTTCGACCCGTATTATAAGTGGCTCGGAATTCCGCCACGCGACCAACCACCGCACCATTATCGTCTGCTCGGCATCGAATTGTTCGAGTCGGATCGCGATGTGATCGATGCTGCAGCCAATCGCGTGATGAGCTACCTGAAAGATCTGGCGATCGGGGATGATGCCCAACACTCGCAGAAGCTTCTGAACGAAGTAGCTCGAGTTCGTCTGTGCCTGCTGAACCGCAAGAAGAAGGACGAATATGACACACAACTGCGTTCCAAACTGGACGCCGATGAAAAACAACAGGCCCCCGAGCCACCCGCAACACCACCTGAATCGCTGAATGCCCCTCCCGGACCACCGCCGGCACCTCCTGCTTTGTCCCCCGCAGCCGCCGTGCCCGCGCTGAAGCTCAATAGGGACAAGCCGGGAAGGCGTCCCACAAAGAAATCGTCACGCACCTCGGATACAGAAAGACTTTCCCAACCGAAAAGCAGGGTGCCACAGTTGATCGTCGCGGGTGCCGCCTTCATCTTGTTGATCGCCGTTGCTGCCGGAGCGGTGCTGCTCTTGACCGGCGGAAATCAGCAGACCGTTGGCTTGCCCCCCATCCATCTTCCCGAATCGAATCGGACTCAGCCATCCCACGCGGAAACACCAACGCCCGAACGCAAACGACCGATACCTTCATCATCCAAACCGAAAGACGCCTCGCAAGACCCAGCAACCAGCGATCCATCTAGTGACGATCTCCGTCCACGCAACTCGGCATTGCCTGAGCTGCCGCCATGGCGGGATGACGAGCCAGACGGCCCCCCTGCCCCGAACGATTTCGGGATCGATGGGCTACCAGAGAGGGAAGATTTTGTCGCCCCGATCACCGAGGAAGCATTCACGGAAGATCCACCGGGGATGGTGGAACCGGCGATCGAGCCGATGGAATCAGAACCAGCACCCGACACACTAGACGAGTCGAATCCATTTGAGAATCTGCCCTCCTCCGTCACGCTACCACCGATCGGGAACGGCGAGACGTCGTCGGCCGTCCTCGGGACAGTTCATCTGCCCGACAACGAGCCATGCACGATCCAGCTCCGTGGCGGCAACCGGGCCGTGCGAGGCAGTCAGTCGTTCACGCTTCGAGCTGCCGATGCCCAAACGCCAACACGCCAGTGGGTGGTGGTGCTGCAAAACGGCGACCAGCAAACCGATATCGCTCGTCTGACGATCGATGCATCCAACCAGTTCGTCTTCCAGTGGGAAGCCGCCGCCGAAGCCGAAGAAATCGTTGCTCATCTGGCCAACTGCGGTCTGTCCATGGCCGCCGCGCGACAAACCCATGTCTTGCAGCTTCGCCAACCAATGCAAACCGAACCATTGGTCATCGACTTGGAAAGATCCACGCCACGAGCAGATATGCGGATCGATGCTCTGCCAGATCCTGCGATCACGCACCTTCATATTGTGGGGGTTGGGCGAGCGACCTTTCAGGCGAAGCCGAGTGCTGTACTGTCTGCTGATCGGGGCGAAGCTTGGTTGTTGATCGAGGACGGCGGAGAGATGCTGTATTTGCGAGTTGAATGTACGGTGCGACGGACAGCTCTTTCGTTAGAAGTCAGTCCGCATCTACTGCGAACGCCAACGGCCAAGCCGGAACCGCTGGTCGTACGTCGATTTCCGCAGATGCTGAAAGAAGCCACCCAGTTCGGACAGAATTTACAATTGGAAATCCAGCGTGCCAATCAAGCCCTGCAACAGAATCTGCCGGGGCAACAGCGGCAAGTCGTCCAGCAACGTCGCGATGTCCTTCAACAACAAGAAAAGGAATACCAAGAGTTCCTGACGCGAATGTACCAGTTGCAAGCGTTTCTTAACGACGGAGAGAACAAACTGGCGTTACGCGTTCGCGTCTATTACGACATCGACGGCTCGGAAGTCGATTTGCTGGTCACCGAACCTTGAACAGCACACGTCACCCTACGACCGATTTGAACCGGCGTAACGCAAGAAGAAGTACAGCAACGTCAAGATCGCCTGCAACGTAGCGGCAACGTACGTCAGGGCAGCGGCGTTCAATACTCGGTTCACAGGCCCCATTTCCTGAGCAGGTACGACCCCCAAGTCGACCAGTAAAACTTTTGCCCGAGCGCTCGCATTAAACTCGACCGGCAGGTTAATCACCTGGAAGAACACAACGCAGCTAAACAAGACGATACCCAACAGCAAAAGGGGTGGTTGGTTCATGATCACCCCCAGGATTAATAGAATCATCCCGGCGTTGCTGCCAAAACTGGCGGCGGGAACCGCCAAATTGCGAATTACCAGCGGAGCATATCGCTCTGCATCTTGGATCGCATGCCCAGCCTCGTGAGCGGCAATGCCGACCGCAGCCATCGTGTTGCCGTGATACACCTCGTTACTCAATCGCAACACCTTCGATCGGGGGTCGTAGTGATCGCTCAAATGACCGGGAGTCTGCTCGATGTCCACGGAACGCAGATCGGCCCGGTCCAGGATGTATCTCGCGGCAGCGTATCCGCTGAG
>SKVE01000943.1 GCA_007129635.1 Planctomycetaceae bacterium | reverse complement strand
GCCTGAAGAACGGGCAGCGCAAGCGGATTCTCGAAAAGGAGTATGTATGCCCGCAGGAAAGGAGTTAGGTGGCGGTCGGCGCAGCGGCAGCACCACGAAGAAGAACGCCTTCTGCTCGTTCTGCCGTAAGAGCTACCGGGATGTTGGTCCTCTTGTTGAGGGGCCTGGTGATGTCTACATTTGCGGCGAATGTATCGATCTGTGCCAATCGATCCTCGAACAGGAAAAACGGCGGCGTGGACCGTCAAAAAAGCTGTTCAACGAGATCGCGACACCGCGAGAGATCGTGGCTCAGATGAATCAATACGTCGTCGGCCAGCAGGCCTCGAAGAAGGCGTTGGCTGTCGCGGTGCACAACCACTACAAACGGCTATCGCTGTCCTGGCAAGGGTCGGATGTCGAGGTGGAAAAGTCGAACATTCTGCTGATCGGGCCTACCGGGTCGGGCAAAACCTTGCTGGCTCGAACATTGGCCCGCATTCTGAATGTCCCTTTCGCGATCGGCGATGCCACGACGTTGACCGAGGCAGGGTACGTAGGCGAGGACGTGGAAAACCTCTTGCTGAAACTGCTGCATGCGGCGGATTTCGACCTCGAAGCGGCTCAGCGAGGCGTCTTGTACATCGACGAAATCGACAAAATCGGTAAGACCAGTCAGAACGTGTCGATCACGCGTGATGTTTCCGGCGAAGGCGTCCAGCAGGCGCTGCTGAAAATGCTGGAAGGCACCGTTGCCAATGTTCCCCCGCAAGGCGGAAGGAAGCATCCTGAACAGCAGTATATCCAGATGGATACCAGCGAAATCCTGTTCATCTGTGGCGGGACGTTCGTGGGAATCGATGACATCGTTCGCAAACGATTGGGACGGCGTACGATGGGTTTCGGCCAGGCTTCTGCAAGCCGCACCGAAGCCACCTCGGCCGAACTGTTGGCTCAGGCCAATTCGGATGATGTGCTCCAGTACGGTCTGATTCCTGAATTGGTGGGACGCCTGCCCGTGGTCTCCTCGTTGACGCCATTGGACGAGGCAGGGATGATCCAGGTGCTGACCGAGCCTCGAAACGCGTTGATCCGGCAGTACCAGAGTCTGTTCGAGATGGAGAACTGCCGATTAGAGTTCACCGAACAGGCGCTACGCACCATCGCGCAACGAGCGATGGCCAAGGGCACCGGAGCTCGGGGACTTCGATCAATCGTCGAAGAGGCCATGTTGGACATCATGTACGATTTGCCCGACGAACAGGAAGGCATCACGTACCAGATCGATGAGGACTTTCTGTCCGGACGCAATCAGGTGATCCGTATGCCAACGCCGCAGACCAAAAGCGCGTAAAAGAACGAATCGGATCAAAACCATTCGATACGGGACCTCTTGCAAAAGAGGTCCCGTTTTCTTTGGAAGGGGTTCTTTCACAGCATGCTAGTCGTCTGCGGCCAAAGCGGCCCGGAACATGGCAACGGATCGGGCCGGGTCGGCCGAATCGACGATCGCCGCTCCCACGGCGACTCGCCGAAAACCGCTTTCGATCACCTGATTCAAGTTGTCCAACTGAATACCCCCAATGGCGTAGGCTGGAAGTGTGGTTTCACTCGCTGCCTGTCTCAAAAATTTCAGGCCCGAAAAGTACGCGAAGGACTTCGTGATCGACGGAAACGTAGGCCCACACCCAATGTAGTCTGCCCCGTCCGCGATCGCTTGCCTGACCTGTAGCACCGTGTGGGTGGATACGCCGACCAGTCGATGGGGGCCAAGGATCTGCCGGACCTCTTGCACGGTCAATTCCTCCTGGCCGACATGTACGCCGTCAGCATCGGCCAAAACGGCCAGGTCGGGACGGTCGTTCATGATGAACAGGGTGGGCGTTCCTCGAGTCATCTGCCTCAAAATTCGAGCGCGCTGCAACAATTCCCGATCCGCCAACCGTTTGTCTCGCAATTGCAGCAGGTCCACCTTGGCTTCCACCAGTCCGGAAACAAGGTCTCGAAACTGGCGTTCGTCGTTGCGCCCATCGACCAGCACGTACAGCCGGGAGTTCACCAGGCGTGCTGAAGGTGGAATATCTGCCGGAATCACAGCGTTTCTCCTTGCCTTTTATCGCCTTTTATCGTTGTTTTTCACTGGATGGCCCGAGATTCGCACACCCCAAAGTTTGATGGATGAATCTGTCAGATTGGCCCAGTGGTTGTCAGGAAGCGGAATGATCGCTCACGGACGATTCTTGTTAATCAACCCCATCGGCATGCTCAGTTCGACTTGCCTTGATAGAATAGAGTACTGAGGCTACAATCGCGAGTTCAAATGTTCGGCAGAATATCTGCCAATTGGGGTGTATGGCGGTGGAGAAAATCGGATGCAATCACCTTCCCTGGCGTCCTGTTGGTGGCCTGGCTTACCACAGCTTTGGTGGCGGGGCGATTTGCGGGCGATGATGCTAGCAGTGCTGTTCGCTGTCGTGCTGAATTTTGCCTTGACGGCGACGTTCGTCTGGCCGGAGATGGTTTCGACGGGATCGCTTGCGGCCATCTGGACAGGCGTGATTACCTTTTGGGCGATCGCCGCTTGGACCGGCACTCGCGAAGTGACGAGGATTCGTGGCCGTTCGGTCGAGCAGCAGCAGGCCTTGTTCATCAACGCTCAAATGGAATACTTGAAAGGGCATTGGCTCGAAGCCGAGACGTTGCTTCGCGAATTGTTGGGCATCGATCAGCACGATGGGGACGCGCGATTGATGTTGGCAGCATTACTGCGGCACAGTGATCGGACAGGAGAAGCATTGATCGAGCTGGAAACATTGGAGTTATCCGAAGCGGGAGCCAAATGGGCTTCGGAGATTTCCAGAGAGAGACAACTGGCGAGTCACATTTAATAGGAACTCAAGGGGGGGAAATCCCATGTATGAAAGATTTACGGATCGCGCGCGGAAGGTGATGCAACTGG
>SKVE01000863.1 GCA_007129635.1 Planctomycetaceae bacterium | reverse complement strand
TTCCTTGATGCACTTTACTCTTGCGGAGAGAGAGTTGAGTTCCCGAATTGTTGATTCGGAGTAATGCTCGGTCCGGACCTTGGCGGCAATCGAGCAAAGATAATCCAGCGTTGCCATGACCGAGTCCAAAGCACCTTGATCGTTTGCAATACGAGCTGCCATTGTGTACTGCCGAGTCAGCTCATCGGCCTGCTTCTCCGTCATTCGGCCTCGCAGAAACGCTTTGGCAAGAGCGCGATCTGCAGGAACGATGCGGTCCCAGAAACTGTCGTCGCTATTGAGAGTGAGCGCTGGCGCCTGGACTAGCTCTAGCTGTTGTTCGGCTCGTTCCTTGTCTGCTGAATCGCCACTAAGCCACCAGGCCGAGGCATAGAGTGTGGCGGATTGGAGTGGGCCGTAGGCTCGGTCTCCGGGGCCGACTTGTTTGGTTTCGGCGATTGTTCGCGTGAGTTCGCCGTGGCGTTGGTAGGCCTCGGCGCCATTGATCAGTGCTCTTCGGATGGTGGCGGCGTTTCCGCCTAGTTGCGCTTCTCGTTTGTAGGAGGAGCCGAGCAGGGCCTGACGTTCGGGGGTGTCGGCGAATCGGATGAGATTTTCCAGGATCTTGCGGGCTGTTCGTATGCGTGCTCGTTTGTCGGACATCGACAAGGTGTTGTCTGTGGCAGCGAGCCGGCATTCCAGGTTTACGTACTGTTCGGCGGCACGCGTCTGGCAAGTGCCTCCGTCGCTGCTGCTCATCGCAAGCTTGAATAGTTCGGCTGCGCGGGTCAGGTTGTTGTGGTAGCGGTAACGGTCGGCCAGGTGGTAGAGCAACTGATCGTCGTTGAGTTTGCCATCGCGGCCCCACCTGTCGGATGCAATCTGTTCCAGAGCATGCAGTTGATCGAGCGTATCAGTGGTTTGGATGCCTTCAAAGATCAGTTCCTGCTTGCTGGCGAATTGGCGCTGGTGGTTGCGGCGGGGCTGCGAGGATTGGCCACCCGGGTTCAAGCGATAGGAGGGGTCGCCGTAGCATTGGTAGGCGGCCCAGGTGTTGGAATCGGGGTATTGCTGGAAGTTGGCTGCTCGCGCGGTGCGTACGGCGTTGCCAAAGCATTGGCCGTTGAACAGTTCCTGGTAGAAAACTTCGGCGAAGTGGAGGGCGGCGCGGTCTTCGACGGCCCAGCCGGCTGCGATGACGGCGCGCACGCCTTGCTTGATGAATTGCTCGCCGAAGTCGGCGGCCATGCGGGTGCTGGCGCGTCTGCTGGCGATGCTGCCCAGGTGGCAGCAGTTCAGGAAGACCAGTTCAGGCAGCTCACGGAGCTGGGCAATGTGCTTCCAGGTGAGGGTATCGCCGTCACCGATGACGAAGCCGCTGGTCATGGGTTTGGGGCGCTGTATTGGATCAGGCTCGGGCGGTTCGTCTTTGCCCGCGGCGCGGGCTTGAGTCACCGCCATCCATTGCGTGGCATCCTGCACGCCGTGACCGGCCAGATGGATGATGCGGTAGCCGCAGCGGAACAGTGCTTTCAGAATTTCGGGGCCGTGACTGCGGATCAAAGGTTCGGCACAGTCGAAGTTATTGGCGGTGAGCATTTCGCTGACCTTTCGCGCTTCTTCTTGGGCGCCGGGTAATTCGACGAGATTCTTATCTTCGGTGTGGGGATCGCCAATGACCAGAACGCAGCGCCCCTCTGTGACGCGCTGGCGCGTCTGCGGGCGGTCGTCTTCCATGACGAATTGACGGATCAAGCCGGTCTGGACAGACTGCGGACGCGCATCGCTGTCCCGACCGCACTGGACATGCGGGCCGGCGCTGTCGCGGTCGGTGAGCAGTTCCCAGGGAATCCAGGCGGTTTGGTGGTCGACCAGCAGGCGCATCGCGTCCAGGCGCGGAGCGGCCATCTTGAGATCGTTGGGCACCAGCATTTCGAACAGGGCGACCTCCAGCGCGGGGTCGCGCCGGGGGCTGTTCAGTCCGTCCTGGATCAGTTTGTCGATTTGCGCCAGTTCGGCACCGACGCCGCGTCGTTCGCTGCGTGCCTTGTCACTGATGCTTTCGAACACCAGTCGATCATCATCGCAGGTAATCCGCAGTGGCTCCCACCATCCGGGTGCCGCTTTAATGACTACGCGGCGGCGCTTTTGCTGACCTTCGATCAGCTTTGGATGCAGCCTGAAGCGGTCGAGCAGCGGGTCAACATGGTTGCTCCTGCTCAGCAGCTCGTTGACTTCGTACCAGAAGCTGTGGGCAAGATCTTCATAAATCTCGATGAATTGGATGGTGTTCAAGTTCAGGCTGGCGAGCTGGGCTGAGCCTAGCCGGTTCAGGGCCTGGCTGATACCGGCCAACAGGCTGTGGGCGGCATCGAGCAGGCTTAAGCCCCCGGGGCCGCTGCCAACCAGAAGCAGCGCCAGGCCGGAGCCGCGATCGTCGGTTGCCGTCGCGCCATCCACCTCGTCCGAGCCCGCATAGGCGGCTGGACGGGACTGGAAGCTTCGCTGATTGCTGAGGGTTTCCGCAGCCCACTGCAGCACGCCATCGCGCACGGTGCTGGCGAGGTCGCCGCGGCCCAAGCTGCCGATCTGACCCAAGCCAACGACGATGACGCCGGGTGGCTGGTTTCCGGGCTGGCGGATCATCATGTTCGTGCCGATGGGGCCGGGGTAGAGCCCAAGCGCGTGGCGGCGTTCGAGTTCGCCTCCGGACATACCGTCCAGGGCTTTTTCGGCGCTGACCAGGGTATCGCCGCTGTAGTGGCCAACCATGACTGGAAAGGCGCTGAACTTGACGTTGCCCCAGACGACCTGAACCTTGATTGGCGGTGGTGGGGTTTGCGGCACGGCCTCTGTCTCGATTTCATCGCCAATCGCCGCAGCCATGAGTTCATCGGCGCTCGGCAGATAGGCGGGCGCTTCGTCGTGTTCGGGATCATGGTAGGGGTCCAACAGTTCGTC
>SKVE01000969.1 GCA_007129635.1 Planctomycetaceae bacterium | reverse complement strand
GTGGTGCAACGGTCGACCTCGACCTTGTCGAGTCGCCGATCGCTGGACCAGTTCCTGAGCCATCAGACGATTGAGACGTTGCCGCACCGCCGTCGACGTAACTTCCATCGCTTCAGCGAGTTCCGTTACCGTCATCGCATCATTCTTGCGAAGTAGATCGAGGATAATCGTGTCGGAAGGTATAAAAGCATCGTTCATCTGACTGGGCTCCTGGATGGTCATCAAGTACCATCTACTGGAAAGGTTATATGACTTAAAATCATTTTTGACAACCGAATGTTCGAAAAAACGAAGGCGATTCAATTTTTGGTGGAATTTGACGCCACGTTGGGGCGATCGGGCCAGATGAGCGTGACAGGAAGGAGTGGTGGTGATGATCGAAGCGTTTGATTTTTTTCATGTGGGACGCGTGCTGTTTGGCAATGGCCGTTGCCAGGAACTGGGGGGATTGGCTCGCCAATGGGGTGAGCGGATGCTGCTGGTCACCAACGCGGGGGATGTTGGTGACGGTGCCCTTGTGGACCGGGTGATCGAGCTATCGGAGCAAGCTGGGATGACGGTCCACTGCTTTCGGCAGCGAGGCGAACCGAATGTCGAGGACGTTCAGACAGCATTGGCCATGGCGCGTGACCAGCGTTGTGATGTGGTCGTTGCAATGGGCGGCGGCAGTGCGATCGATGCGGGCAAGGCCGTTGCGGGGTTGATGACCAACGGCGGGTCCGTCCTGGATTACATGGAAGTGATCGGTCGCGGCCAGAAGCTGACTCGACCGGCCGCACCGTGGATCGCTGTTCCCACCACGGCGGGCACGGGCGCAGAAGTGACGCGCAACGCGGTGATCGGGTGCCCGGAAAAGAAGTTCAAGGCCAGCCTGCGTAGCGAACGGTTACTGCCGCAGTTAGCCTTGATCGATCCGACGCTGGCGATCGACGTGCCGCGCTGGGTGACGGCTCGTAGCGGTATGGATGCCTTGTGCCAGTTGATCGAATCGTTTACCTCCAACCGGGCTCAACCGTTGACCGATGGGCTGGCGTTGCAAGGCATCGAACTGGCTGCAAAGGCCCTTCCCAAGGTCGTTGCTGCGGGAGATGACTTGGAGAATCGCGGCAAGATGGCCTTGGCAGCGTTGATCAGCGGAGTCACCCTCACCAACGTGGGACTGGGCGCCGTCCACGGCTTCGCAGCACCCGCCGGTGCCAATTATCCCATCCCTCACGGTACGGTCTGTGCCCGTCTGCTGCCGCCGGTGATCCAGGCAAATGTGACCGCGTTGCGAGCCGACTCGGGCGGCGATGCCTATCTGGCTCGTTATGCCCAAATCGGAAGATCCCTGACCGGTACCGGTGGGTCGGATTCCCAGGCGATCGAGGCGGGGATCGCGTTCCTGATCGATCTGGTGGAAGATTTGCAGATTCCGCCACTCCGCGAATTCGGCTTGACCCCCGACGGCTTCCCGGAACTGGTCGCTCTGGCACGCAAGGCCAGCAGCATGCGTTATAACCCGGTACCCCTGTCGGACCAAGCGTTGATGACGATTTTGCAACAAGCCTGGTAAATGCCGTCTAAGCACCGTTCGAGAAATAACTGTCCAATGTCCCTCGCCCCTCGTGGGAGAGGGCAGGGTGAGGGGGCAGAAAATGCGTCAGTTATTTCTCGAACGGTGCTAAGCCCAGAACGGCGGTCGTGGCACTTTCCATGGCAATCCGAAGCAAGTTTCGAGGTTCATTTGTCCGTGTTTTCGTCGCAAGTCCATTTTAGTATTGGCTTTACGTTCAAACTTGAGACTTTGGGCAACCCGCGTGCTTGCCGACGACGCCTTCGGATGCTAGGCTCAGCGGCACGAAGAAAGATGTTGGCCGGACTCTGAATACCTGCAAGACATGAAGACGCAAGTTGAGATCCGAGATCGTTAGGCTCTCCGGCCACGAAATACCGATGACACGATTCAGTTTAGCGATAGCAGCCGTGGTGTGTGGGACTTGGGTAGCGGCTGGGGAGTCGCCGCCAGCCCGAGACGGATTGCGCGTTTGGCTGGACGCCTCGGCCGAAGGGACGCTGGAAAAGGACGAAACCGGGCGACTGGTGCGTTGGCGGAACCGGGTCGAGGGAGGGCCGGCGGCCGAGGCGGAGGTTGGGCGAGGGCCAGTGCTGGTCGCCCATGGGATGAATGGGAAACCCGTACTTCGCTTTGCTGGCGCCGAGTGGCTTCGTCTGCCCGCGCTGCGTCCCAGCGTGGGGCCGGTCGCCGTGTTCGTCGTAGCTCAACGCCGGGAAGAACAAGCCACCGATGGCCGCTGGCAGCGACTGGTCTCTTGCTGGAGCGGCGAGGCCCAGGACGATAACCGGGTTCCTTGCTTCTGCCAGACCGCCGACGCCAAAGGGACGGGCCAGGCGTTCGAGCCCACGGTCTTTGACGTGGTGCGCGACGACGTGGGCCTCTATCCCATCTGGCTGGGACGCAACGGGCGACACGCAGGCCAGAACTTGCACGGGGATCTGGCCGAAGTGCTGGTCTACGAACGAGCCTTCGTCTCGGAAGATGCCATCCAGCAGGTCCTACGTTACCTGGGCCGGAAGTGGAACGCCCACATCCTGCGACGGGACCAGGGATGGACGCTGGTCGGGCCGCTGCCCGATCCACCGTTACGCATTACCGACCGTTGGCCGCTGTCCGATCAGACGAACCGGGACGGCTGGCAGCCTGATCCCGACCTGACCGACGAATTCACCGACGACCAACTGGACGAAAAGAAATGGTGGCCGACCAATCCCAAATGGCTCGGACGCCAACCCGCTCTGTTCCACCCGTCGAACGTCCGGGTGGCGGACGGCGAGTTGCAGTTGACCATGCGCCGCTGGTTTCCCGAAGACGGGCCCACGGACCGTGGCTACCACACCTATACCAGCGCCGCGGTGCAGAGTCGCCAGCGGGTTCTGTACGG
>SKVE01000477.1 GCA_007129635.1 Planctomycetaceae bacterium | reverse complement strand
GAGAAACCGATCCGAGAATGGCTCATGTCCAAAGACGATGCTGAACCATGAGTTAAAGTCGGCATGCTCAACCCCACAATCCACGATCAGCAAGAATCCAATTCGGCGTAGCCCAGAGTAGGTTACCCACAGGCCTGCCGTCGTGACCGTCACGAAGAGAGCGTGACCCAGGTCGATTTCGTTCCCGTCGGTGACCGGCCCGTCCAGCAGACGCTCGCTGGTGGCTATGGGGGCCTCCGTGAGCGAGGATACCGTGACCATGGCCCAGGGGTTGTCCAGCTCAAAAACCACGTCGCCGGTCTCCACTCGCCGCCCCCCGGCGATGCCAATGACCGCCTGGGACCGGGGCGTGTCCACCACCAGTACCTCGGCGTGCCGGTCGAACCGTAGCTCGCCCGTGTCACTGACCATCACTCGCGGCACTTCCTCCTGCCGCGGATGCTGCCGCCCTGGCCCAGGTACTGCTCCGCGTCGTCCCAGGAGAGAAGAACCGCACGGCCTCCCGGGCTGCCTCGTCCCGGCCGTCCAGCCATGCCAAGTCAAATTCCTCGGGGCCTTCACGGCCCTGCTGCTGCAACCTCCCCCACCACGGCAATGCCGGGCTCCGCCCCCCAGATCCTGCCGGTGTGGGGATTCCGATGGTTCAGGAGGAACTCCGTGAACCGTTCATGGGCGGCGATCACGCCCGGGTGGATCATCTGCAGAGCGGAGGTTTGCCTGGCGCTCAAGTTCACGCCGGGGGCGACTTCGGCCACGAATTCAACACGCAACACGGATTGGCAATCCGCCCTACGTTCTATGCAACCATGGGCTTGATCCTCTCGATCCTCGGATGCCCGACACCGATGGCGGTTGCGGATGGGGCGGTCTATGCCCAGGGACGTCCGTTCTTCTTCGTCCCGCAGATCGATACATCCATCCCCATCGCTTCGGCCATGCAGGCTTTGGCTAACATGGCCTTGTCCGCCTGGTCCGCCGAATCCGCATAGGCCACCTGGATGTGATTGGCTTTGTGGCGCGCCATCATCTGGTCACGCGACACCCCGTAGGTCACCGCATGCATGATCGGCCAGGCCGGAGTGGTCGCTTGCCAGCGTCGTTCGGTTTCTTCCGGCGGCAACGCGACGACCCCGGCGCGTCCCAGGTCCATTTTTAGTCGATTCTTTTCGATGTAGATCCGTGACCAGACGATTTCACCCGGCTTGGAGATCCCCTTCAGCGTGCCTCCGCCGTTGGGGAAATACATGGCCGGTTGCCGCTCGCTGGACGCGCCTTTCCAGCCGCCTTTGAAGTGGGCAGGCGGCGCCGATCCGCTGATCAAAAACACCCAGACATAGTCCTGGACCGTTCCCGAAGCATCCCAATCGCCCCATCGCAGATCGTGCAGCGTGTTCTCGACCGGTTGGCCCATGGCGCGGTGCAGCCGATACGTCATCAGACCGTCCAAACCGGCACATTGGTCGACTTCGTTGAAATGCGGTAAGGGTTCCCCCTTGTACAACACCCGCTTGCCATCCCGGCTCTTGACCGGCGGCCGGTCACTATTGTTCAACGTGCCCTCGACCAGATCGCTGGCTGGCAGCAGATCCTTCAAGCCTTGCTGATACTGGATGCCGATCAGATCGCACCCGAAATCATCGGCGATGCGGACGGCCGCGATGTACATCTTGCATTGGGTCAGGATCTGCCGGTCGGTCAGATGCTGGTCATGGTCGGGACCGGTGACGAACTTCATTCCCTTGCGTTCCATCCATCGCCGCACCGCCATGGCCTGGTCGTCATCGACTTGAGTCGTTTCGTAGTACAACGCCGATTGGCTCAACCGTTCCTTGTACACACCGATGGGATTCAACAGGCCGTCCGGGATGATGGCGTTGAACATGCCCATGCAACCTTCGTCGAACACGCCCATGATCGCTTTTTCCCGCCGCAGTTGATCGGCCATCGCCATCCCGAGCTTGCGTTCCGCAGCTCCGACTTTGACGGTGGACAAACCGGTCACGTGATCCGTCTTGTGCCGAACGCGACCTTTTTCCAACCAGGTCCGTAGCTTTTTTTGAAAGGCATCCTCGCCGAAATCTTCGCTCCACAGCGTCGAATAAGCGACATCGGCCTTGGTCAGCGACCCGTTCAGATTCAGCATGCCCACC
Organism: Planctomycetaceae bacterium; assembly: GCA_007129635.1. Taxonomy (GTDB): domain Bacteria; phylum Planctomycetota; class Planctomycetia; order Pirellulales; family Pirellulaceae; genus SKKK01. The sequence goes on along the minus strand of SKVE01000477.1, from coordinate 795 downwards.
AGACCAGGCCATGTCCCCGACCAATTGGCGACGGTCAGGATCGGACCCTGATGCGAAATCAGCCCGTGCAGCAAGTGATGCGAGTATTGCCAGACCGCTTCGGCCACGATCAATCGGCAGGTCGGATCGATGCTGGCGAAAACCTCCATCCCCTCTCGCTGCGAACCGATGAACCCGTGCTGCTCGTGCTTTTTGAAGGGATGAGCGCGAACCAGCCGGTACTCGCACGCCTCGACCGCCCGACTCAAAGCCGCCTCCATCTCCTGCTGAGCCGGCCAGCACTTCTGATTGGCCGACAAACGCAGGTCTCCGTTGGCGACCAGCACGACGTCCTTCGGACCCGCTGCGGGCGGATTGACGATCTGCGGAATCTGATAAGCGGCCATCCGTCATGTCTCCTTGGGTTTGCGCGATAGAAAGCATCGAGGTGATTTCGAACATCGCCTATCTTAACCTTCCGACCCAACGATCGAAAGGCCCAGAATGGCCGTTTGAACCCATGCGGGCCCGCCCCTCGTAGCCGAAGTCGCCGGTCCTCGTAGCCGAAGTCGCGTCGCCCTCGTAGCCGAAGTCGCCAGACTTCGGGAACTTGTAGCCGAAGTCGCCAGACTTTGGTGGAACTTGTAGCCGAAGTCGCCAGACTTCGGTGGAACGCGATGACGTCCCCGAATTTTGGCAAATCCGGCTACGGACCGAATTTTGGCAAATTCGGCTACATTTTGGCAAATTCGGCTACGGACCAAACCGATCGATATCGCCGTTACAGGTCTCTAGGTTTGGCAGTCGGTTTCACCG
>SKVE01000999.1 GCA_007129635.1 Planctomycetaceae bacterium | reverse complement strand
GTTCGGACGCCGCATGGGGGCATGTTCGACGGCCCCAATTGCGGACCTTGGAATCCTAAACCAGAAAGTGGCTCCGAGCAAGCGGGATGGACTCGTCAGCGGTCCCCGCATCGATTATCATCCCTACAATGCTCTGCGTTTGCCTCCCAAAGCCTGGAAGGAGTTGTCTGTTTGTCAGCGTCACGCAAATCCATGGACCATGACACCCTCATTCACTGCTTGGAAGATCCTAGCGCACTGCAGTCGAGACTTCGCACGCTGAAGCTACGGAACGTGGATCGAGCATCCGACAACTTGAGGTCGATCGCTCAATCCGGCGTCACGCTGGATTTGTTGGCGTTGATCAGCCAGCAATTGAGTCAGGAACTGCCTCGGCTGAGCGACCCGGACATGGCGTTGAACAACTTGGATCGGCTGTTCGGTGCGTCGCGCAGTCCTCTGGCGCTGGCAGCCTTGTTCGAACGCGACCCTGAGTCCTTGCCGACGCTGCTGCAGATTTTTTCCAGCAGCCAGCATCTCAGCGATCTGATGGTCCGGGAACCCGAGACGTTCGATCTGCTGCGAATCACCGAAGGCCAACCGGTGGCGCGAGACGTCCTGACGCGTGAAATCTGTAACGATGTGGCCAATGCCGATGGCGACCGCGAGATCATGGCCACCTTGCGGCGACACAAGCAGCGTGAGACCTTGCGGATCGCCTACGGGGACATCGTTAAACGTCAGCGGCTCGAAACGGTGACCGAACAGATCTCGGTGCTGGCCGATGCGATCTGCGAAGCGGCGGTGCAAGCCGCTTGGCGCAAGCTGGTCCAGCGGCGGGGTACGCCACGGTTAGAAAACGGCCAGCGAGCTCGGTTCGTCGTGCTGGCGCTGGGAAAACTTGGTGGTTTAGAGCTAAATTACTCCAGCGATATCGACTTGATCTTCCTGACCGACGACGGCGGCCGTACCGACGGCGACCGATCGATCACCAACGCGGAATTCTTCGAGCGGCTGGCGCGGCAGGTGTTCCAATACCTGAACGAAAACACGGCCGACGGGATCGCCTATCGCGTGGACCTGCGTCTCAGGCCGGAGGGCAGCCAAGGTCCACCGGTTGTCGGCCTGAATGCGGCTTTACAGTACTACGACATGTCCGGACGCACTTGGGAACGCCAGGCGTTTGTCAAGGCGCGGCCGATCGCCGGGGACCTGGATCTGGGCGAGGAGTTCCTGCGGTTGATGGAACCGTGGATTTACCGGCGTTACCTCAGCAGCGCAGACATCATGGGCATCCGGGCCTTGAAACGTCGCATCGAACAGCGTTGTTTAAGCGAAGGCGGCGATCAGCGGGACGTCAAGCAAGGTCGCGGTGGAATCCGCGACATCGAATTCGTCATCCAATTCCTGCAACTGCTCAACGGCGGCGATCTGCCCGAAATCCGTACCGGCAACACGCTGCACGCGATCGCTCGATTGGAACAAGTCGGATGCTTCACCAGCGAGGAACGCACGGCGCTGGAACATAACTATGCCATGTTGCGAAAGCTGGAACACCGTCTGCAGATCATGTTCGATTTGCAGACGCACACCCTGCCGGACAACGACGATGAGCTGCGCAAACTGAGCATCCGCATGGGGTATGCCGACGGCCCCCACCGTTCTCCCCTGGATAGTTTCCGCGCGGATTATCAACGAATCACCGAACAGAATCGGTGGATCCTGAAGCACCTGATGGGCGACGCCGAAGGGTTTGACGCCCCGGCAGAACCCGAGGTCGATCTGGTGCTGGACCCAGCGCCCACCGACCAGCAAATCGAGCAGGTGTTAAGCTGCTATGGGTTCAAGAACCTGCGCGAAGCCTACACGCATTTGATGGCGTTGACCACGGAGAGAATCTCGTTCCTGTCCACGCGACGCTGCCGTCATTTCCTGGCCGCGATCGCGCCCCAGTTGCTGCAGGCGATCGGCGAAACGCCCGATCCCGATTCGACGTTGATCAGTCTGAGCCAGGTCAGCGATTCGCTGGGCGGTAAGGGGGTGCTGTGGGAACTGTTCCGGCTGAACATGCCCTCGATGCAGTTGTACGTGCGTCTGTGCGCGGCAACGCCCTACCTGTCCAGCATCTTGACCAGCAATCCGGGGATGATCGACGAATTGCTGGATTCTCTGCTGCTGGAACGCTTGCCTTCGTTCGAAATCCTCGAACGGGTGCTGGGCGATCTATTGCGCGGAGCCGAAGACGCGGAGCCGATCCTGCACGGGTTCAAAAATTCGCTGCATCTGCGGGTCGGGGTGCGGGATATTCTGGGCAAAGCCGATATTCGCGAAACGCAGCGAGTGCTGTCGGATGTCAGCGAGGTTTGCTTGAAGCAGATCGCGATCAACGAGTTTCAGCGTCTGACAGTTCGCTACGGGACGCCCATCGTTCAGGGCGGCCCCCGGGACGGCCAGCCCTGCGAACTGATCATTATGGCGTTGGGGAAACTCGGGGGCCGCGAGCCGAATTACCACAGCGATCTGGACGTCGTTTTCCTCTACGACGCGGACGGGATGACTCGGCATCCCCGCAGCGATCGTCCGGATAAATCGACCACCAACCAGCACTTCTTCAGCCAACTGGGACAGCGGATCATCAAGGTGATCACTCAACTTGGTCCGTATGGCCGCCTGTACGAGCTGGATCCGCGCCTGCGACCCACGGGCCGTAGCGGCATGCTGGCGGTGTCGCTGGCCGAGTTCGCTCGGTATTTCGCCAGCAGGCAGGGCCAATTGTGGGAACGTCAGGCGTTGTGCAAGGCCCGCGTGATCTTCGGATCGGACGCCGCTCGACAAGCCACCATGGAAACGGTCCACCGATCCCTGATCGGCGAAGGCTGGCAGCCCAGCGATGCCCAAGCGATCCGCCAGATGCGAACGCGACTGGAAGAGACCGCAGCGCCGACCAACCTGAAACGCGGCCCCGGCG
>SKVE01000524.1 GCA_007129635.1 Planctomycetaceae bacterium | reverse complement strand
GGATCAATTATCTTCCCGACCGATGGGAGGTGATTGACAACCAGGTGCGCGTCCTCGGCAGCGCCGTATTGGGAACGACGATCGGCTGCGCCCGCTGCCACAACCACAAGACGGACGCGATTCCGCAACGGGACTACTTTGGTCTGGCCGCCTTGCTGGGCGGAGCGTACGACCCGCTGAACTGGAAACGGGCTGATCAGCGGTTTCTCAAAGTGACGGTCTCGGACCGCGATGATTCATCCGTAGCGGAGGAAATGACGATTCATGCTTTGTACGATGTCAGCCGCGATCCCTCACCGACCTACATCAGCGTGCGGGGCAACCCACTGGTACTCGGTCGCCGCGTGGCTCCCGCTCCGCCGGCCGTTTTCTCCGATCCGGAGGAATCGTTCGTCATCGAGCGGCCCGCCAGCGGCAATGGTACCGGTCGCCGGCTGGCCTTGGCCCGCTGGATCACGCGGGAAGATCATCCGCTGACGGCCCGTGTGCGAGTGAATCAACTCTGGTCGCACTACTTTGGCCGAGGGATCGTGGAAACGGTGGAAAATCTTGGGCCTGCCGGTGCCCCGCCGACGCATCCCGAGCTGCTCGACTGGCTGGCCTCCGAGTTCGTCGAAGGTGACTGGAGCCAGAAGGCGGTTCACCGGCTGATCGTCACTTCGAGAACGTATCGGCAGTCGTCGCTGCGGACGCGGGAGCGGGAAAAAGCCGATCCCGACAACCGCTGGCTGTCGTCGATGCCGATGAAGCGGTTGGATGCCGAGGCGTTGCGGGATTCGATGCTGAAGATAGCTGGCCGTCTCGACAGCACGCCGTACGGTCCGCCATCGCCCGTCTCCTACACGCCCAGCGGAGGGACGAAGGCGCTGGAAGGGGACATCGTCGGCAAGCCGGGCAAGTCAGGAGAACGCCGCAGCATCTACATGAGCGCGCATCGGCAGGCGGTGCTGACCATCCTGGAGACATTCGACAAACCGCAGTTGGCCCCGAATTGTGTCCAGCGGCCGACGGCCAACGTCGTGCAGCAGGCGCTGTTGATGTCCAACAGCGACGAGGTGCGCGGCTGGGCCGAGCATTTCGCTCGCCGCATCCTAAGTGAGCAGCCTCACGCGGAGCTGGGCGACTATGGTGTGGTGGCAGCGGACCCGCGCCAGCAGGTCGAGCGGGCCTGGTTGTGGGCACTGTCACGACCGCCAGACGCCGAGGAGACCGCACAGGCGCTGGACCTGTTGGCTGATTTGCGATCCCGCTGGTCCGGCCATCTTGGCGACCAGACCGCTGAAGGCGACTTGCCGGATGCCGCCGTTTTGGCCGCTCTGACCGGGTTGTGCCATACGTTGCTGAACACCGCCGAGTTTTTGTACGTGGATTGACCAAGCATGTTTTCCAATCACCACCTGGATCGTCGCGATTTCTTTGCCAATCTTGCCACCGGGCTGCACGGGATCGCTCTCGGTGGGCTGTTGGCTCGGGATCTCTGCGCCGACACTCCGACCTATACGCCCAACCACACGGACCTGCGTCCGCGTCGGCCCCACTTTCAACCGAGGGCCAAGGCGGTGATTCAGTTGTTCATGAACGGCGGACCGAGCCAGATGGACCTGCTGGACCCGAAGCCTGAACTGACGAAGCGCGATGGCGAACGGCCCCCGGCTCGCATCGCCGGTGACATCGCCACCCCCGATGCCGCTGGGAACCTGTTCAAGTCCCCCTTCAAGTTCGCTCCACGCGGCGAGTGCGGCATGGAAATCTCGGATGCCCTGCCTTACCTGCACCAACATGCCGACGACATCTGCCTGATCCGCTCGATGCATGCCAACAAGTTCATCCACGGTGATGCACTGTTCCTGATCCACGGTGGGGCTCCCGTCCCCGGTCGGCCCTCGCTCGGTGCCTGGACCGTCTATGGGCTGGGATGCGAAACCGAAAACCTGCCCGCGTACGTCGTTCTGGACGATCCCCTCGGGTTGCCCGTCAACGGAGCACAGAGCTGGCACAACGGTTGGTTGCCGCCCGTTTTTCAAGGCACGCGGGTGCGAGCCCAGGGTACTCCCATTTTGCATCTTGATCCGCCAGAGCATCTTCCCGAGGACGTTCGTCGGGCGGAGCGCCGGCTGCTTGCCGCCCTGGACGAAAAGCACCGTGCAAAGCGTCCGCTGCGTCCGAACCTCGATGCCCGCATCGCCAACTACGAGATGGCCGCCCGTATGCAACTGGCCGCCAGCAAAGCCTTCGATCTCGACCAGGAGACGGCTGAAACGCATCAAATGTACGGCTTGGACGGCCCACGCGAGACCGCTTCTTACGGTCGCCGCTGCTTGATCGCCCGCCGGCTGGTCGAACGCGGCGTTCGTTACATCCAGCTCTACATCGAGCGCCATATATGGGACCACCATGGCAACCTCAAGAATGGGCTGGAGGCTTGTGCCAAGAAGACAGACCAGCCGGTCGCGGCGCTGTTGAGTGATCTGAAGCAACGAGGGTTGCTCGACGAGACGTTGGTGATTTGGAACGGCGAATTCGGGCGGCTGCCGGTCGCTCAGGGCAAGGGGAGCCAGGCGGGACGCGACCACGGGCCGAGCGGCTTCAGCCTGTGGATGGCTGGCGGGGGCGTCAAGGCCGGCTATGTCCATGGAGCAACGGACGAACTCGGCCATCGGGCCGTGCAGGATCCAGTCAGCGTGCATGATTTCCACGCCACTGTGTTGCACCTATTGGGGCTGGATTATCACAGCCTGGTCTACACGCAGCCGAGCGGGCGGCGCGACCGCCTCACCGATGAACATCGAGTCAGGATCGTCAAGGAGATCTTTGCATGACCCACGCGCTTCTAAGTTCAACTTTCGCAGTTTTAGGCGCTTAGTGACATTAGGATTTGCAAGGGTCTAATTAATTTCTCAGCAGCCGGTGGTAGATTACCGGCTGAGAAAATAATTTGCCGCGTTTCCTCG
>SKVE01000915.1 GCA_007129635.1 Planctomycetaceae bacterium | reverse complement strand
GCGAGGGTCGCTGTTGAAGCGGTGCGAGGTCGAAACGAAGTGGTAGATTCCCTGGGAATCCTGCTTCAAAAGGAATCGCAAGCCGAATCCCTGGTTGCCCAGAGGTTCCGTGTACCAATCGCCGGCTGCCGTTCGCACGGTGCGAAGCAGGTTGAAGGCATGGAATCCGTAGTGGATGATCTCATGAACCTCACCAGCATCATCCCAGACCAGCGCCGGAGTGAACCCCCAATTGCCGTTCGGTGCAATCGTTTCGTAGTTCCAATCGCCGGATGGCATCCGCGTGGCAAGCAACAGATCGCCATCATACGGCGAGGTAACTTCCGTTCGTCGCCGATACGCCACGCATGGCTCGCCGCCGGGCTGTAACGCAAGGCAAAACGCCTCCGGCTCGACCCGCCGATCCGCGACGGAATTGCCGGCCGCCAAACGTTCCACACGCAGGCCCTCGGGCTCGACGCGCAAGAAGTGCAATTCGCCATCCCGGCGGTAGTCGTCTCTTGAAGCGATGGTGTAGGCCACGTTCACTCGTCCCTGACCGTCGACGGCAATCGTCCGCTCGTTCGCGTGCAGAAGAGCAGCCATCGGCTGTACCAACAGGGTCGTTTCCCAGCGGTTGCGGTCATCCAACACGGCGGATGGTTGAAACGTCCTATCGTCTCGACCTAACGTCTCGGTTTCCCAGATCTCGATCTGCCCGTTCCTGGATGCCCAGGCCAAGCGGTTGGCAGCGGAGTCGAGAGCTACGTCAGCGTCCCAACCCAGCGGGTGTTCGATGTCGTGCATTTCGATCAAGAACTCGGATTCCCAAAAGCGAAGTCGGCCACCTTGCTCCAAAGACAGGATCCGGCGCCCGTCGGGGGATGCTTTCATGGCCTTGGCCGGTGCGGGATGTAGCCGGGACGAGCCCCAGTTCGGAGGCGCTGGTTCGCCTAGCGAAGTCGCCGCATAGCGGCCGAAGTCGTCGGCGATCAGCAACAGTCCCTTGTCCCGAGGACTCCAGGCTAGGGCGACGCCACCGCTTCCTGCCACCACCGCCTGCTGGTCCAGAGCGGCAAGTGATTGCGTGTCGAAGATCATGGCATTCTGACCGGCGCCGAAGGCACAGAGCCGCGAGCCATCCAGGTTGAAAGCCAGTCGGCCCGTCAACGGTTGCTCGGGTGCTGAGAGTGGGCGAAGAAACCTCAGACGCCCCGTCTCCAGATCCCACATGACCAGTCGGGACCGGTCGTCGACCGCCGCCGCCCAACGCTGCTCGGGATCGACAGCGATACTCAGAAGGGGCCGATCGTGTGCGAGTGACTTGCGGTCTGCCGTCCGTAACCGGCCGGCCTGCAATCGCCAGAAGCGGACTCTGCCATCCGCTCCCGCCGTGGCGACCACGCCATCATTCAGGAGATCGAGTCCCACGACACCGTCTGGATGCACGGCCGTCTTGGCGATCACACCACCTTCCCGGCTGTCGATCGCCCAGAGCGTTCCCGAACGGTCCAGAACCCAGAGAACGTTCCGATTGTCTCGGTCAAACATCACGTGCGGATCGGCACCCACTTGAACATCCAGCGGACGGATGTTACCCCGGCTAATCTCGGCAACGTCCCAAACGTGAATCGCAGCGTCTTCACCACCAAATACCAATTGCTCGTCCACGTTCGGCCGAGCCAACAAACAGGCCCCAACTCGCCGCAACGGTAATGGCATGGGGAGCAAAGGATCGGATAGCGCCAGGACTCTTTTTAAGTCTGCTCGCCGTTGATCGCGCCGCATACAATCGATCGCAAACCGCATCTGGCCACTGTCGGTATTCCATTGGACCAGTTGCCGCAGATTGGTGATCGCGTAGAGCGACCGCCCTTGGTCGACAAATCGCACGGCATGGGCGGTGGTCTGCGATCCGACAATGGCAGGCAACCAGTAGCTTCCGCTCGGGGTGAATTCGGCTCCTCCGTAGCCCACCACAAGAACTTCCGAGGACTCGCAGGCCACGGCGATCTGCACCTCTTCACCGGCATCCCACACATCAACACCCCAGATGGAGCCTGGAACCTCCAACGCTGCGCGGCTTTCGAGACTCTGCGATTCGAGCAGCAGCAATTGCCCGGACTCGGTCCCCACCAGCCAGCCCCGGTTGCCAGGCATCGCAAAAACGACAGTGATTGCCTGGTCGTCCAGTCGCCGCTCCGACACCGCCGCACCATCCAGCGTTCGCAGGTAAAGTCCCCCTTCGGCGCCACCGAACAGGAAGTGACCGGCATCCGCATCACGCGCCACCGCATACAAAGGTTCCGGAGTCTGCAAGATCGTCGTTCGGTCCCCGGTTGCCGTGTCGAACACGATCCCCAAGCCGTTCAAAGAAGCCGCAACGACGCGCGACGAGTCGCCGTCCCAGACCAGGTCTGCACAGCACAACTCCCACTGCAGCATCGAGCCGTCTTCTGCGGTACGTCCCAGCAGATAATGATTAGGCCGCCCGGCGCGAAACCGGTCGTTGTCCGGAGCCAGCCAGCGAGGCTCCGCCAGCCGGTTGATGACCTGGGCTGATTCGAGATCCCACAACACCAGCGCGCCGCCGGCGTCGGAGACGATCAGACGGCGTCCATCAGGGTGCATCGCGGCGCACACAATCCCCCAATGGCCATCTGCCAAGGCGGCGACCGATCGCGGTACGGCCTGTGCTTCGAACGCCAGCCGTCGACTATCATAGCTGGCGATATTCGGCGGCAGACGCCATAGTTCTCGTTCCGCATCGCTGAAGCGGTTGTCCTGCAGTTGGAGGGCCGCCAGTTTGTGCTGGAATCGGGTCTGGTGGGATTCCGCCAGACGACGCATCCGTTCCGCATCATCGCGCTCACGTTCCATCTGCAGACGCATGCCCCGATCCTTGACGGCGGCAACGGTCGAGGTGACCGCCAAGGCCGTGACCAACAGGACCGTCAGACCGGCTAGAGAGATG
>SKVE01000611.1 GCA_007129635.1 Planctomycetaceae bacterium | reverse complement strand
TCGGCTTTGCAATGACGGTGTCTCGCCCACAAAGGACCGATCGCGTTCGAAGACCAGTTTGCGCAGATTCCCATCACCGAATTCCAGCAGGCTGGTGTAGGATTTCGCGGCGGTCAGATCCAATGCGGCGGCGGCCGGGTCTTCTCCGTCAGGGCGGTGGCATTCAACGCATCGTTGATCGAGGATCGGCTGGATCAGCCGATCGAAGCGCAAGGGCCACGAGCCTTCCGGCCCGGGCGTGATGCGCGAGCTTTCGCGCATGGCAGCCAGAGGTATCGATCCGACGGGCGGCGCCGTGTCGCGATGGTCATGACAGCCCACACACGCCAAGGTTTGGCCCGGCTGCACGTAGCTGAGCGATCGCATCGTCTGAACAGCCAATCCCTCCTGATTCAAGGCTTGAAAGAAGAAGGGGATGCCCGAAGGAACCTCGAAGTAGGCCGAACCATCGGCAGCGACCGGCACGGTGCCCAGGACGAATTTTCCGGGATCCTCTGCGGAAACGCCCAACATGGGTTGATTCATTTGCGGTTGGACCTTCGGCGGCACGCCGACGATCCGCAAGGACCCGATGGTACCACGTGGCACGCCATGCAGGCCTTGATAAATGTCCTGGAGCAGGAAGGCACCTTGTTGCGGCCCCTGCCAGTGGACCAGGTCTGGTAGCGCGGGCGGTTTGACGCGTGGAGCGATCGGCACGGGGGTGACGCTGTTGATCTGTGGATCGCGGTGCAGCAGGGTCAGATTGCCAAACGCATCGTACAGATAGATGCCGCAGGCATTGGCCGGATTCCGTGGATCATCGGGCGGCATCAATGTGTGCGGTGGCAGGCGCCGATCGGACCATGCGGTCAGGAAGTACTGTTCGGATAAAGGCCAGGGGTGAGCGTAATAGTGTTCGGGCCAGCCCTCGGTTTCCGGGAAACAGACCTCGGGCGTCAACCGGGTCAGCGGTCGTTCGAACTCGTCGCCTCGTGTTCGGTCCAGCAGCACGAGCGATCCGCCGGTGATCGAATGATGGGCCGTCGCGGTGAAAATCAACTGGGAGGAATCGGGGATCGGGCGCGCCTCGAAGACCGCTTGCGGACGGACAGTGTAATTGCCGTACACCAATTGACCGTTGGTGCCGTCCGGATTGGTCGACCAGAGGCTGAAAAAGTCCCCGTTGAACCGATCGATGTAATCCCACCGGGCGTACAGGATGCGTCCATCGTTCGCCACCGCCGGCAGCCATTCGAAGTTCTCGAAGGCAGAGATCGCTGTCAGGTTCCCGCCATCGGCATCCATGCGATGCAGGGTGAATACGGCGACGGGGCGATGGTTTCCTCCGCCACAGCGTACGAAGCTGTCCGGCACGGTGGCCGAAAGCGTGGCCTGTGCACTGGCCTGGTTGGCCTGCAACGCTGTGCCCTTTCGAGTGGACACGAAGACGATGCGACCATCGGGCAGGTATCGAGCGTCGAAATCATCGTATCGACCGTGGGTCAATTGCCGCACACGCCCGTCATCCAAGTCCATTTCGAAGATGTTGTAGAACGCGTCTTCCGGCAAATTGTCCTTGTCGGTCTTGTCCGGTACGGCGGCCAGTTCCGAATAGTGACGACACCAAGCGAACAGGATGCGTCGTCCATCGTAGTCGATGTCCGGATTCAGGAAATTACCGTCCGGCCAATCTTCGGTCAGGCAGCGAATGGTCGAATTTTCGCCACGAAAACCTTCCAACAGATACAACCCGCCGCCCGGTCGCGACCACCAGCCGTAGTATTGGTCCGACACGTGTGGGAACAGGGTGGTTGCTCGTTTGACGAACAGGATCCGATCGAAGTCCAGCAGCGGATTGCGCAGCGACAATATCCGCACGGCATTGCAAGCAGCAAAGTATTCAGGCTGTAGCAAATCAGCATCCGCAGACAGCGGCATTTCATCTAATCGGTCGGCGATCCGTTGCAAGCGATCTCGCTGGTCAGCCACTCGAACGCCCCGCTGTTGCAGGTCGTCCGCCAGTTGCAGACCGCGCTGGACGGTCAGCGCCACCGCTTGCCGATACGCAGTTTGCTGGGGCGAACTGGCCGACGACCATTGGCTGATGCTGCTCTGCGTGGCCGGCTTGCGAAACGCCACATTCGTCTGGCAGTCGCGTGCATAGATCTCGACTTCGTCCAGATGGAAGTAACTCCGGCCGGGCAGTTGCAGTCGGACGTACCGGGCCGTCGCTCCATCCAGCGAAACTCGCAGCGGAGGGCCGCCCGTTTGCCCGAAGAACGTGGGCCCGTCATGTTGATAGACGGGTTGGAACTGCTGGCCATCGTCGGATAACAAGACCTGAATGCGATCGGTTCGAGCTGCGAAGCCGCCATCGCAGCGATTGTACATGACGATACGATCCAACGAGAATTCCTGCTGCAGATCGACTTGCCACCAAGGCTGGTCGTCGATCTGGGTGTGAAACCCCCACTTTCCGCTCTTGATTCCATCGACAGCGCCTGCGGCATCCTGGTCGATCGTGACCGCTCCGGCCGCATCGAGTCCGGGCTTCCAACGCAACGACAACTGTCTCAGCCAATCCGCTTCAAGCTGCTGAGTGGTCACGGCCGGCTGGTCGGCCAGCACGGCCTGGATGGTCAGAAATGTCAGCAGCGCCAAGCCGAACACCATCATGGCCCCGTTGCGGAAACCAACGAAACACGCTTTCGATTTCATCGTCTCTCTCCCGATTCTCGTCAGGCGTTAGGTTCGTTTGCCCTATCGCGACTTGTTCCGGCTTACTCGCCAGGGCATGCTTTGGCGACAGCGAACCAGTCGATCTCGGGCACGAATTGGTCGCTATCGAAGCTCAATCGAGCCAGCACGGGGGGGACGCAATGGGCGACCAATTGGTCATAGTTGCTTTCGACACTCGGGTCCTCGCCCACATCGCGGCCCAGTTCGTTCAGGACGATCCCGGCGATGGGTAAG
>SKVE01000016.1 GCA_007129635.1 Planctomycetaceae bacterium | reverse complement strand
CATTGCTCTGCACGGTCCAGATCATCGTCTTGCTCACGTCGATCACGTCTTCGTCGCGGGGGAAATGCACGGCATGCTGCACATCACCAACTCGATCTGCCTGCGCCGAACCATGGCCTCTTATGCGGAGAACAGTGTTTTGGGCGCATGGGATTTGCGAGGCGACGAGTGCCAGGCGCGTCGTTGCGTGATACTGGACCGCGTGGTCCTTCGCCCGGGCAGCGTGCTGGTCGACAGCATCGTCCCCAGCGTTCAGGCCTCGGACGCGGATGTGCGGATAGAATTCTGCAACGTACACGGGGATCCGCCGTTCATCGATCGCGCGCGAGGCGGCGAGGGCTGCTTCTCCTCCCCGCCGATGTTCGCCGCTCCCAAGAACGCGGACTACCGCTTGTTGCCCAACAGCCCCGGGATCGGCAAGGCCAGTGACGGAGGCGACGTCGGCGTGCGGTATACTCCCGGGATGGTCGAATTGATCAAGCGAGCGTTCGAGCTGCGCGCCCGCGGCAACATCAAATTCTGATAGCGCCTAGTCGCACAGCACCTGGAAACCATCCATATCGGCGCGAGGCCGCTGCTGGAGCAACTGGTGGATGGCATCGAAGGTTCGCAGGATCCGCTGATAATCGGGATCGTCGGTGGTCGCGAACACGGTCTGATCGCAACGCTGCGTACCGCCAGCGTCCCGGGCCAACGGGGCGAGCAGGAAGCTGTTGTTCTGCGGGTTGGTGATCCGCGAGTAAAACTGACGCGGGATCCCCTCGCTGTGGCATTGCACGCATCGTCGCGAAGCGACTTCGTCCAGCGTCGAATCCAGTTCCGGCGGTAACATCCGGCGACTGCCCAGCGCCGCTTTGTGATTGGACGACGACGTGCCGTAGTAGGGGATGTTCAGATCCATCCACAGGTACATGCGTCGCCGATCTTCGTCCGGGACCTCGATTCGAGGGTTGCCATGCTGGTCGGGATGTCCGGTGCGAATGATCTCGGCCAACTTACTGGCAGGGCTGCCCCAGCGGCGCGGAGCGATCTCCAGCGTATTATGTCCGGCTCCGTTGATCGTCCAGATCCACTCCACATAAGGACTCATCCCACGCACCGAATCGTATTCAGGACCCGAGGGGCTGCCGTGTAAATGCCAGTTCCATTGGCCTTGCGTTCCCGTTCGGCTCAACACATCGTAGGACACGTTGAAAAAATCCGTCAGATCGCCGCTCAGATCGACACCGCCGGGCTGCTCGTGGGTGTGATGGCACGACACGCAGTTGCGGTCCAGCACCGGCTGGACCACCTCGCGGTAGCTGAACCCCTGGACGCCCCAAGCTGGTGTTTGCAGCGATTGGACCAGTCCGGGCATCGCCGTCTGGCGCCCGCGCGCGACCGCATAGTTCCGGTCGGCGTGGCAACCGACGCAACCCTGGACCTCGCCGGGCATCAGGTGCGTAAAGGTCCGCATGCGTTGCAGCGCGCGGCCCTCGCCGTCCAATGCCAGGAAGTAGATCGGCACCTCGGCGGGCACCTGCATCGCCACGCTGCCGTCCTCGGCCACGTCCGCCATTCCCCAAACCTTTTTCGCGGCGTAGGTGGCTCCAGCAGAGACCAACGGAAACTGGAAACCGAACACGGCGATGTTCCGCATCCCCTGGCCGTCCGGTCGCAGGTTGACCTGCGGCGTGTGCGTGCTCTTTTCGACCTCTTGAATCACGGCGATCTGCTTGATCTCGCCCCGCTGTACGTCGGGTTCCAATCCGTGATACACATCCTGCACGTAGACGGTCGCCCAGGCTCCGGACACGCTGCCATCATCCGGCAATTCGACGCCTTGGTCCAGGAACATGCCGCGAACCACCGGCGGCGGTTCCGTCTGGCGGATGGGGATCGGGCTGTAGAAGCCCATGTTGTCTTCGGGGTGCAACAAAGAAACCGCGTTGGCATCGAAATCGCGCAATTGGATCGTGCCGCCTTTGGAGACCAAGAACCGGTTGTCGCTTAACGCCCGCGGCTTTTCGTACTGGCCGAAAATACCGGTATCCAGCATCCCGTTGCCCCAGGGGCCGCCGCCCAGCCGATGAGCGTAGATGTCGATTTCGGGAGTCAAATTCCGCACCGCGTCAGGCGAATTACCGCCCCGCGACGGATCGATCGCCACAATGCCGCCGCGGCACGAACCGTTGTGGTTCGTCGCCGTGGCGATCACCTGGTTGGTCCCAGGGATCGGCTGCGCGTCCATGAAGGTGCCTGGTGAAAGGACGCGATTGCCGTAATAGCCTGCCAGGCCCGTGCCGTCCGGGTTGATCGTCCACAAGCTTTGGATCGGACATGCCGCGCGATCGACATACTCCCAGCGAGTGTAGACGATCCGGCCGTCGCCCAGCACGGCGGGCGTGAAATCCATCAGATAATTGGACGACAGACGAGTTTGCCGGGACCCGTCGCTCTCCATTCGATATAGCACGGGGGACGTCACGACATAGCAGTAAGCGTACGCCGGTTTGCGATCCGAAATGAAGGCGATCCCACCGTCCGGCAACCAGCAGGGGTCCAGGTTGTTGTAGTCGCCGTGGGTCAGTTGAGCCAGTTGGCTGCCGTCGATGTTGATCGTGAAGATGTGGTAGTTGTGTTCTTCCTCCGGGTAACGCGAGATGTCTTCGATATGAGCGACCGGATTCGAGGCGACATGCCCGCCTCGCCGCCAGGCAAAGACGACCCGCTGGCCATCGTGCGACAAATCGGCCGTGGTTATCATGCCCTCGCCAGCGTCAAAGATTTGGCGCAAGTCGCCGCCGTCTTCGGTCGGCGTAAAGAGATAAAGCCCTCCACCCGGCCGAAAGCCCTCGACGTGATACACGTAGACATGCGAGATGTCCAGTGGCCGCCGCTTGACCAGCAACAGATCCCGGAACCCAAACTGTCCGCTCAGCAATTCCTGACGCAAAGCCCGAGCTTCGGGGGTCCGCTCTT
>SKVE01000892.1 GCA_007129635.1 Planctomycetaceae bacterium | reverse complement strand
GGCCGCATCCCGATCGCGGCTGCCAAGCAGGCGGGCGCTCGTGGCGTGGGCATCGAACTGCGTTCCGAATTGGTCGAAGAAAGTCGCGAGACGGCCGAAAAGGAAGGTGTAGCGGATCGGGTCGAATTCATCGAATCCGACTTCTTCGCCAAGGACCTGAGCGAAGCGACCGTCGTGCTGCTGTACCTGTACCCGCGCACGCTGTTGCAACTGCGGTCGAAACTGTTGAACGAATTACCCCCCGGTGCCCGGATCGTCGCGTACAACTATGGCATCGAGGGCTGGCCGCGGGACGACGAACAACCGGTGGACAACGCGGAAAGCTATTTTAACGGGACGTTGTATTACTGGGTGGTGCCCGCCAATGTTTCCGGTTCCTGGAAAGGCACGATCGAAACGGAATTGGGCGAAACCCACTCGTTTACGTTACAGTTGAGCCAGTGTTTCCAGAAGGTCAGCGGCAAGGTGCTGCGAGGCGAACGCGAAATGCCGCTGAAGGATGTGCAGTTGAGCGGCAAGACGTTGCGTTTTACCATCGAACTGCCCGGCGACGAATCGCTGCAGTTGGTGGCCACCGCCAACGGACACCAGATGGAAGGGCACGCGCGACGGTCCAGTCCGGAAACGCAAGGGCAACCCTCGGCGACTCGCATGCAGTGGCAGGCAAGCCGCGATCCGGACACCCGGACCCCGATCGACCCCGCCCAGAACTGAGCTTGATGTTCCTGGGAATTACCCTGGAACAAGCTTGACAACCCCCGCATGGACCCTTGACAATCGGGAAACCATGCACGTTTGTTTTGTCGCTCGATTGCAGGAGACCTGAAGTCATGTCCACGATCAACCGCCGCACGTTCCTCGACCAATCCAAAAATTCCGCTATGGGACTAGCCGCCGGGTTCACCATCCTGCAAAACGCCGGTTCGGCCCGGGCGGCGCCGGCTGCGGACAAAGTCGTTTTGGCGGCCGTGGGCGCCGGTGGACGCGGGATGCATCTGGCCACCGATGCCAACAACGGTTTCTTGATCCGCGGCGACTGCGAATACGCCTACATCTGTGATCCGGACATCAACCGCGGCGGCGCGCGGGTCCAACCCATCGCCGCCATGCAGGGCGGCCGTTCGCCGAAGGTGGTCCAGGACATGCGCGAGATCCTGGACGACAAATCGGTCGATGCGATCATCAGCGCGACGCCCGACCATTGGCACGCGCTGTCCACCGTCTGGGCATGCCAGGCGGGCAAGGACGTCTACGTCGAAAAACCGGCCCATCAAAGCTGCTGGGAAGGCCAACAGATGGTGGCGGCCGAACAGAAATACGATCGTGTCGTCCAAGTCGGGTTCCAAAATCGCAGTGCCCCGTACAACATGGCCGCTCGCCAGTATCTCCAGGAAGGCCGACTGGGCGGGATTCATCTGTGCCGCATCTACAACCAGAAGCCGCCCTGGGGCATGACCAAGGTGCAGCCGGACAGCGACCCGCCCACCGGTTTCAACTGGGATATCTGGAACGGGCCAGCGCCCGAGCATCCCTTCAACCTGGGCCTGCTGCGCACCTGGCACCATCTGTGGCGTTACTCGGGCGGCGACATCGCCAACGATGCCAGTCACCAGATCGACCTGGCCCGCTGGCTGCTGGGGATCGACTATCCAAAAACGGTCTACTCGACCGGCGGCCGCTACGCCGTCGATCCGGAAGAACTGGTCGCCGAAACACCCGACACCCAATTCGCCTTGTATGACTTCGATCGCTTGTTGGTCAGTTTCGAATTGACCCTGTTCGGCAATTACATGTTGAAGACCGACAGCGTCGTTCGCGACACCGACATGTTCCCGTTATGGATGCAGAACAGCACCCGGATCGAGATCTTCGGCACCGAGGGCCTGATGGTCGTCGGTCGACACGGAGGCGGCTGGCAGGTCTTCGTCCGACCTCATAGCCGCCAACCGGTGGTCCAGGACCAGATGTTCGGCCGATTTCCCGACCCCGAGCACAAGGAAGACTTTATCCAGTGCATCCGCACCCGCAACAAGCCCTCCTGCTGTGCCTTGGAAGGCCATCTCAGCACGCTGATGATCCATTATGCCAACATGAGTTACCGGCTGGGTGGCCAGAAACTGGCGATCGATCCTCAGACCGAACACGTGATCGACAACCCTGCAGCCATGGAGATGTTCCAACGAACCTATCGAGCCCCTTGGGTCGTACCGGAGATCACTTGACGGTAGAGAAACGTCCTTAAGCACCGTTCGAGAAATGACTGACGCGTTTTCTGCCCCCTCACCCTGCCCTCTCCCACGAGGGGCGAGGGACATTGGACAGTTATTTCTCGAACGGTGCTAAAAAGCCCAGATCCAGGGCGCCAGTGAGACGGCGACCACCCCCATCGACAAGTTCAGAGGGATCCCGATCCGCATGTAGTCACTGAAGCGGTAACCGCCCGGACCGTACACCATCAGGTTGGTCTGGTAGCCGATGGGCGTGGCAAAACTGGCCGATGCCGCGATCATGATGCATGCGACAAACGGCCACGGACTGACGTCCAGACGCTCGGCGGTGTTCATCGCGATCGGAAAGACCAACGCGGCGGCTCCGTTATTCGTGATGATTTCCGTGAAAAACGTGGTCAGCAGATACACCATCGCCAGCGCCGCCCAAGGGTTATCGCGCACAATATTCAAGAGCAGGGACGCAAATTGCGCAGCCGCACCGGTCTTGTCCAACGCTTCGCCTAACCCCAACGCGGCGGCGATGACCAGCAGCACGTTCCATTCGATCGAACGCCGTGCCTGGTTCGGCGAACAGCAACCCAGCAGTAACATCAAAGCAGCAGCGACCAGCGCGGCGCTCAGCATGGGCAGCCAGCCGAAGGTCACCAAGAGCACCATGAAGGCGAGGATCGCGAACGCCCATGGTGCTTTATGAAATTGCCGCGGCGTCGAGTTCTCGACGCCACTGACCAGAT
>SKVE01000214.1 GCA_007129635.1 Planctomycetaceae bacterium | reverse complement strand
GTTTTTCGTCGACCACCATGTGGCGGTGATCCATGCCCACCAGTACGGTCCGTTTTTTTACGCGGCGATGGCGCGGCTGCCACGTCGCCGGCCGCCGATCATTTTTACCGAGCATGGCCGCGATTACCCCGATTACCGCCGCCCCAAGCGGGTGCTGGCCAATCGGCTGTTGCTCGGCCGCCACGATCGCGTGGTCGCCGTCGGCCAACAGGTGAAGAAGGCGCTGGTGGATAACGAGGGGATTGCGGAGCGGCGGATCGAAGTGATTTACAACGGCATCCCGCTGGCTCAGTTCGCGGCCGATCCCGAGCGGCGGCGGCAGGCCCGATCGGCACTGGGGCTGGACAATCAGACGTTCGCCATCGTCCAGGTTGCTCGGCTGAATCCGCTGAAGGATCACGTCACGGCCGTGGCGATGATGTCCCGGCTAGTGCAGCGGCATCCCAATGCGCGGTTGCTGCTGGTCGGCGAGGGCGAGCAGCGGGGCGTGATCGAGACGGCGATCGCCGAAGCGGGGCTGCAGTCATCGATCCGGCTGTATGGGAACCGATCCGACGTAGCGACGTTCCTGCAGGCGGCCGATGCTTTCCTGTTGACCAGCGTTTCGGAAGGGATTCCGTTGACGCTGATCGAGGCGATGGCGGCTGGCGTGCCCTGCGTGGCGACTCGGGTCGGTGGAATCCCGGAAGTGATCGTCGACGGTCAGAGCGGGTTGCTGGCCACAGCCCAATCGCCCGACCAACTGACCGGCATTCTGCAGCGGTTGATCACGGACGACGGCGTTCGCCACGATCTGGCTCAGGCGGGTCAGGCTCGGGCCGTCGCGCTGTTCGGCGACACGGCGATGCACGCCCGCTACCATAGCTTGTATCGCGAGCTGGCCGCGAGCCGTTCCGGACACCTCAAATAAGGCTCGTCGGGAACTTTTGTCCCGCTGAAGACATTGTCAACCGAACAATCTCCTCCATTTGTCCTGCACGTCCGCACGGTGACCGGTTTCGGCGGTGGGCCGGAAAAGACGATCCTCAACTCGCCCCGCTACCTACCGCCGCTGGGCTACCAGGCAGCTTGCGCCTACCTGCACCCTCCGGATGAGTCGGGGCTGGAATCGCTTCGCGGACGCGCCGAAGCCGCCAAGGCTGAACTGATCACGATCGAAGACCGCGGCCCACTGGATTGGTCGCTGGTCGGCAAGTTCATTCGGCTCTGCCGCCAGCGACACGTCCGCATCTGGCACGCCCATGATGACAAGAGCAATGCGTTGGGGCTGCTGGTGCGGATGCGGGTGCCGATGAAGTTGGTCACGACCGCCCACGGCTGGGGCGCCAACTTGGGGCTCAACCCCTGGAAGTCGCGACTGTACCGCGCCTGTTCCCAAATCAGCTTGCGGCGATACGAGATGTCGATTGCCGTCTCACCCGATCTGCAGCAGATGTTGGTCGATTGGCGACTGCGGCCTGAGCGGGTGGTGTTGATCGAGAATGCGATCGACACGGCCCAGTTTGCTCGCCAGTTCAGCCAGGCCGAGGCGCGGCGGCGAATGGGGCTGCCTGACGACGGCTTGGTGATCGCAGCCTTGGGCCGATTGGCGCCTGAAAAAGGGTTCGATGCCCTGGTACAAGCCGTGGCGGCGGTTCGCCAGTCCGGCCGCCAGGTCAACCTCTGGATCGGTGGCGAAGGGCCGCTACGCGACGCCTTGACAACGCTGATCGACCAATTGCAAGTGGCTGACTCGGTTCGCCTGCTGGGCCACTTGGGCGATCCTCGCGATTTTCTGCAAGCCGCCGACCTGTTCGTATTGAGCAGCGTCAGCGAGGGGTTGCCGAATGTGGTGTTGGAGGCGATGGCCTTGGGGACGCCCGTGATTTCCACTCGCGTCGCCGGGGTGCCCCGGGTGATCGAGGACGGGGTTCACGGGTTGCTGGTCGATATCGGCCAGGCCGATCCATTGGTCGACGCCATCATTCGTCTGGTGGACGACGCGGAGCTGCGCCGACGATTGGCTTCGGCGGCACGCCAACGGATCGAACAGCACTACGACTTTGGGCTGCGCATGCAGAAGGTGGCTCGAGTTTACGACCGGATGCTCGATCGTCAGACATCCGCGTGAGCGCGCTGATGCAGGCCCGAGCGACGATCAAGGCGACTGCGCGGCTGGTCGCCATCATCGTCACTCTGCCGGCGGCCCTTGCGTATCGCTTGGCCGCCCTGGTGGCGCCGCCGGCCCGTGTCTTTCCCGGCTGGTCCCAACTGCTCAGCCTGGTGCCGGGCACCACCGGCGTTTACCTCCGCTGGGGCTTCTACCGCCACGTGCTACCGTTGTGCCAGCCCGACGCCTGGATCAGCTTCGGCACGGTGATTTCCCACCCGGCCGCGCGGATCGGCCGCACCGTTCATGTCGGCGCATTCTGCATGCTGGGCGACGTCACACTGGAGGAAGATGTGTTGCTCGGTTCGAACGTCTCGATCATCAACGGCAATCGCCAACATGGCATCGATCGGTTGGACGTGCCGGTCCGGGAGCAACCGGGCGAGTATCCCCGCATCACCATCGGCCGAGACAGCTGGATCGGCGACCGGGCGATCGTGATGGCCGACGTGGGGAAACACTGCGTCGTCGGCGCGGGCAGCGTGGTCACCAAGCCGGTGGAGGATTATGCGATCGTGGTGGGGAATCCGGCGAGGGTGGTAGGGAGTAGAGGGTGAGTTGGGGAGAGAGTTGCGAGTTGCGGGTTGCGAGTTGGGGCGCGTGTTGATTACGTTCGAGTCGTTTTAGGAGTTGAAGGATTATCAGGTCGCGCGGGCGTTTCGCATCGCGATCGTTCGATGGGCTAAGACACTGCCGGCCGAGGAACGCTATCGGCTGGCGGATCAGGGGATCCGTGCGGATGGGTCGGACGCTGGCAATATCGCGGAATGCTTCGGGCGACAGCATCCAAAGGAGAAGCTGCAGTTCTGTAGACAATC
>SKVE01000854.1 GCA_007129635.1 Planctomycetaceae bacterium | reverse complement strand
GTGCCTCGTAAACTTGGAAGCGATCGACTTGATCTTCGATTTGCGCTACTTCTTCCTCGAGGTCGATGGTCGGGTACTCACGTTGCAGAAACTGCTCCAGTTCGGCGATACTAGCTCGCTCGATCGCCTTGCCGGTCACCGAACTTTTGAACACGTAGTGAGCCAGATTGGCAGCGTAGACCGTCAGTTCGATGGGAAAACGGTCCTGGACATGGATGTGCGTAAAGATTCGCTCTTCGCCACCTTTGCGTACCCGCTTTCGTTCCACGTCGTAGACCTTGGCGTCTTCGTCCAATGCGAGTGTCACGGCCTCGAAGCTGTCGGAGAAGACATGGATATCGATATCGGAACCGTGTCGTACGTGTCCGGTCAGGACGCTGCCGATCAGCCGCGGTCGAAAACGGGCCAGTCGCCTCATCAAGTGCAGGGCTTCCAGCCGCATTTGACGCAGGTTTTGCGACCGGTTTTCGCCCTCGAACAGCCTGGCCAACGATTGGATCTCGTCGCGGATCTCGGCGTTGCTGGGCAAATCGATGGGCTTGACCCAGCCTTGGCAAATCTGCCGAGAGGCTTTCAATTTGGCGCGATAGTACTCGGATTCCTGGCGTGTGTACATCAACTGGGCGGCTTGCCAGGCGATTTGCCGTCGCAGCTTGGATGGTTGCAATACCATGGATGAAAACGTCGGCGATGCGACGTGCGGGGAAAGGAGATCTCAGGGATCGGCTGATCGTCCTCGATCACGAGACTCACGAAACTTCGCCAACGCAGCTTGTCGCTTTTCGTCGCTGTCGAAGCCGGCCGTTCCTGTCACAAATACGTTCACATTGTGCAGTTGAATGCGTTCGAAGCCATACTCCTTTGGATCTTCGCCCTGCATCAGCAGAATCGCTGCCAAGGCGACATCGCGCAACTGCGTCTCGTATGTTTTCTCTTGAACTCGCTGAATCGCACACCGCGATTCGTCGTCCAGCAAGGTTTCCAGTAGCGGAATATCGTCGCGATCCCCCAGTTTTACGATGGCTAAAATGGCGTTTTGCCGAATGTACGGTTGATTTCCTGGATTTTCGATCAATCCCCGCGCGGCCACCAGACCTTCTTTCATCTCGTATCGCATGGCCAGCGACAGGTTTTGAAACACGGCCCAGCTATCATTCCGTCGAATCCAATCGCCCAGCAACCGTCGCAGAATCGGACTTCGCCCGGCGTGATTCATGGCATTTTGCACCTCCGGCTGATAGCACAATGTCGCCAAGGTAGATCCCGCGGTCTGTGGCACTTGCACGTGTTCGTCGGAGGCGGCGAACAACATGGCGACGATCGAGCCCAGCGGAACCGGGTTACGGGACAAAGTCTGGTGCTGCTGGATACCATCGCACCGCAGGGCCAACATCTTGCCAGCCTGTTGGGGGCCGTCTTCGATCGATTGCATGATGTCGGGTTCGGCTTTTTGCATTTCCAGAAACAGTTCGCGAGCGTCCGGCTGGTCCCCGAACGATTGAGAATAACGCTGCCAACCGGGCAATCCGTGCTGGTCGTCTCCCGCCGCGAACGCATCCAGTCGCCGTTGAAAATCATGCTCCTCGACCAACGTCAGGATCCGGTGGCAGCGATAGCGGATCTCACGATCGGGATGTTGAGTGCCCTTTTTTAATGCATCAACAGCGCCTGCGCCAAGCTGAACCAATCTTGAGGACGCTTGTTCGCGAGTCGCGAAATTCTCGTCGCCCAGCCGTTGGACCAGTGCTTCGGCCGACTGCTGTGGCTGATCCCCAGCAGGGCGGGGCGTCCGCTCGTCTGGTAGCACCTGATCGACAGGCAGGGCCAAGCTGACGATGAACAGAGCCGAAATGGCCGCCCAAGCTGCTAGAGGGGTGACAGGATGGAGAATTTTTCGCCGCATCGAACCGTATAATTGTAGATGGTCAAACATCTGAGTTAACAGATTCTAGGCAATGCCCCCCGCTGGGTCCAGTATCGGTAGACCGTTTCTCTCGTTTTGGACGGTTTGACCTCTGGCCACGCATCCGGCGTCATTGACAAGTTTTGCTGAATGTTTCCACAATTCAATGTTATGGACATTCGTTGTTTCCATTGCGGACAGACCGTTCCGATCATGGCGGAACAATTGGGAGGCGAGGTTGCGTGCCCCGCTTGCGGAGTTAGCGTGCGCCTGCCCGAGGCCGTTGCTCAACACGATTCGAAGACCGCCGACACTACCGCCAGCCGATCCTGGTTGGACAACAGCATTGCCGGGCTTTTTTCCCTGGTCATTCATTTCAGCCTGCTACTGATTTTTGCCTCGGTCACTTGCGACTATCGAGGCGGCAGCGGCGTCGATGGCGAAGAGGTGCTGATCGGAATCCTGCCGCAGGTGGACTTGAGCGAGCAGGACGACGGCGCGTTGGACGCCTCGACGACAATGGCTCCGTCGGCAGACCAGCAGGATGCGTTGATCGACGAATTCGAAGTGCTCACGCCTCTGGACGCTTCGCCCAGCGATTCTTTGATCGATTTGGATTTCAGCGATTTTCGCCCCAGTGGTGGGGGCAGTGGCGGAGTTCCCGAGCTTGCGACGTTAGCCGGGGGAGGTGGTGCGTTAGGTCAGGGCGCTTCGTTCATGGGCTTGCACGCCAAGGGGACTCGTTTCTGTATCATCGCGGATTGCTCGGGCAGCATGGAAGGGCCTCCGCTGAAGTTCCTGAAGGAAGAGGTGTTGGAAACGATCAACAGCATGTCCGCCCAAGCTCGATTCCAACTGATTTTTTTCAGCAGTCGCGCGATCCCCTACCCTCATTCGGGATGGCGTCACCCCCGACGTGACCAAACAGAGCTGGCCAACTGGTTACAGGGTGTTCAGGCGGGCGGTGGCACCTACCCCACCCCCGCTTTCGAACTCGCGTTCCAACTGTCACCGCCGCCGGACGTGATCTTCTTCATGACT
>SKVE01000475.1 GCA_007129635.1 Planctomycetaceae bacterium | reverse complement strand
CGTTGAGGTGAGTGATCTTGACTCTAGTGCTTATGCCATATACACTTGGGTCGTTTGCGGTCACTTGTTGAGTTCGATCGAGATCGTTCTCAAGCCCCCTCATCATGGGAGATTTATGACGTGACAAAAAAGGAAATCGTGAAGACGATTTCTGATGAAATTGGTCTGACTCAGTTGAAGACCAAAGAAATCGTTCAGAAAACGTTCGATGCAATCGTCGAGACGCTAGTTGAAGAGGGGCGTATCGAACTAAGGAATTTTGGGGTGTTTGAGGTGAAGGAGCGGGCGGCTCGTAAAGCGAGGAACCCGCGAACAGGAGATCGAGTCGACGTGCCTGCAAAGTACGTCGTCGCTTTCAAGCCTGGCAAGGAGATGGAAGAACGAGTCCGGATGTTGGCCGAGGCGCGGGATGCGAGGATCGCGGCGGCCAAGAGCCAGGCGGCGGGACCTTCCTCCGGTGGGGGGAAGCCCATGGCTGTGGGGGTCGTGCCGATGGCGGAAACGGGTGCTGAAAATCTGGCGGCTCGGCCGTTGATGGCCCGTTCCGACTGAAGGGCGAATCGGTTCGTTCCATCCCACCACCTCGGAGACTACGAAGAGAAGAACACAGAGAGTTCATTGCGGCTCGATAGCCGACTGGTTTTGTCAACGTACCCGATTCAAGGAGGATAAAGTGATGCGTCGGCTCATCTTTACGGCGCTACTGGTAACGGCACTGAGTTCCAGTACGGGTTGTCTTATCCCTCTTTACTCTGGCGATCCGGTGCGCAGGACCGAACAACTGATCATCACGTCGGAGGATCTCCGGGCGTTGCTGAACGAATGGGAGCGATTCTGGTTCCTGGATCAGCCCAGCCACATGACTCCACAGCGAGTCCATGGCGGCGTCATCTGATCCGGGGTCGCAGGTACTGCTCTTTTCACGGACGGGGGCGGATTGTCAATCTAGCCTCCTTGCGGCTACATTGGACGGCTTGTCCGAACAATCCGTGTTCCTTGGCCGCCGGGCAGTAAATAGCCTTGGGCGAACCGCGTGCGGCGCAAGGGGACGAGTTCCCACTCCGCTAGATTCACCATGGCCGCCATCGCTTTGCAAGTCCAACTAGGCCGTCTGAGCCTGCCGAACCCGATCCTGGTGGCCTCGGGCACGTTCGGCTATGCGCGCGAAATGGAACATCTGGTGGACCTTCATCGGTTGGGCGGGATCTTGCCCAAGACGGTCACTCGGGCGCCTCGGCCCGGCAACGCACCGTGGCGCACGGTCGAAACGGCTGCGGGCTTGCTAAATTCGATCGGTCTGGACAACGATGGATTGGACGCCTTTATCGCTCACCATCTGCCGTATCTCCGTGGCCTGACCGCTCCGATCATCGTCAGCATCGCAGGTCGGACGCCGGCCGAGTTTGTCGAGATGGCTGCTGAATTGGACCAGGCGTCGGGCGTGGCCGGTTTGGAGCTGAACATCTCCTGCCCGAACGTGACGGGTGGCGTGGATTACGGGACGGATGCGACATCGTGCCGGGAGCTGATCGAAGCGGTCCGTGGGGCGAGTCGTCTTCCGCTGTTGGCGAAGCTGACTCCGAACGTCACCCGGATCGCGGACATCGCGCGGGCGGCGTCCGATGGGGGCGCCGATGCGATCAGTCTGATCAATACGGTGCTGGGCATGGCGGTCGACTGGCGACGACGCTGTCCCATCCTGGGCAATGGGATGGGCGGTCTGAGCGGGCCGGCGATCAAGCCGATCGCGCTGCGCTGCGTCTATCAGGTCGCCCAGGCCGTGAAAACTCCGCTGATCGGGATCGGAGGGATCGCTACGATCGATGATGTGATGGAGTTTCTTGTGGCGGGCGCCAGCGCGGTCCAGATCGGAACGGCCAACTACTACGATCCTGCGGTGACCATGCGTCTGTTGGACGAACTGCCCGGGGCGCTGCAGCAGTTGGGAGCCAGTTCGGTCCAGGATGTGGTGGGTACGATCAAGACCGTGGGCTGACAGACGCACGCCCAGACGAACCAGAGACGAGAACCTGTTACCAGACGGATACCACATGCGAGTACTTTCAGGAATTCAGCCGACGGGCCGGTTTCATTGGGGCAACTATTTCGGAGCCATCCGGCAGTACATCGACCTGCAGCATGGCAACGAGGCCTATTATTTCATCGCCAATCTGCACGCGTTGACGACCGTGCGAGATCCGGAGATCTTGTGGCGCAACACGATCGAAGCTGCGATTGATCTGCTGGCACTGGGCTTGGACCCGGACCGTGCGACGCTGTTCGTTCAATCGGATGTGCCGGAGGTTTCCGAATTGTGCTGGTTGCTGATGACGGGCACCCCGCTGGGATTGCTGGAACGGTGTCACGCCTACAAGGAGAAAAAGGCGCGCGGGTTGACGGCGGATGCCGGTTTGTTCACCTATCCGGTGCTGATGGCTGCGGACATTCTGGCCTATGATGCCGACATCGTGCCGGTGGGCATGGATCAGGTGCAACACATCGAAGTCTGCCGCGATCTGGCCGGCAGCTTCAATCACCAGTTCGGCGAAGTGTTTGTGCTGCCCAAAGCCAAGGTATTGGAAGATTCGGCCAAGGTGCCCGGCACCGACGGCGAGAAGATGTCCAAGAGCTATGAGAATACGATCGACATTTTCGAGGACGCCAAGTCGATGCGGAAGAAGATCATGCGGATCGTGACGGATTCACGGCCGATGGAAGATCCCAAGGACCCGGACACGGACCCTTTGTACCAATTGTATTGTCTGTTTGCCGATCCGGCGGACCGCGAAGCGATGGCGGCCAAGTACCGTGCGGGTGGATTCGGCTACGGCGAGGTCAAGAAGGCCTTGGCGGAGGCGGCTGAGTCGTTTTTCGCGGCTTTCCGCGAGCGGCGCAGCCAACTGGCCGCCGATCCGGCAAAGGTGGCGCAGATCCTGGCCGATGGTTCCCAGCGGGCTCGGCGAAAGGCTCAACAGGTGCT
>SKVE01000015.1 GCA_007129635.1 Planctomycetaceae bacterium | reverse complement strand
CCGGAAGACTGCGGTTACAAGTACCAGTTGCGTGACGAGAAGACCATGATCAACGTCGGGTCGGTTGGCCAGCCGCGGGATAACGACCCACGGTGCTGTTACGTAATCTTCGACGGTGACTACGTGATCTTTCGGCGTTTGGAATATCCGATCGACGCGGTCAGAGAGAAGATTTATGCTGTGGACAGCTTGGACAATATGCTGGGAGACCGCCTTCAGGCTGGCCGTTAGGTAAGGCTCCAGTTTTCACGCCGTCCGGGCTACCGGCGCCAGCGGGAATCGATGAATCACCCACCTATGAACCCAGCCATTGGATACGAAGTTTGAAACGCGCGATCATCAGCGACATCCACTCGAATTTGGAAGCCTTGCAGGCCGTCTTGCAGGACATCGAGGCGCAGGGAGCGGAGCAGATTTATTGCCTGGGCGATATCATCGGATATGGGCCCAACCCATGCGAGTGCATTGATGTGGCCATGGATTTTGCGGCCAGCGTGCTGGGCAATCATGACCAGGGCGCTCTGTTCGACCCGGAGGGTTTTACGTCCGGGGCCGAAAAGGCCATTTTCTGGACTCGGCAGCAACTGGAGTCCGGCGGCGAGCATTTAGATCGCAACCTGGTCCGTTGGGATTTTCTGTGCGAGCTGCCGCGTTGCTTATGCGAAGAGAACATGATGTTCGTGCATGGATCGGCGAGAAGCCCCTTGAACGAATATGTGTTTCCCGAGGATGTCCATAGTCCGCAGAAGATCAAGCGGATCTTCGCCATGGTCCAGCAGTATTGTTTTCAGGGACATACGCATGTTCCGGGTGTGTTCACCGAAGACTGCAAGTTCCTGCGTCCTCATCAGTTGCGCGACGGCTATGCGTTGGGCCAGAAAAAGTGCATGATCAACGTGGGAAGTGTCGGGCAACCGCGTGACGGCGATCCCCGCGCGTGCTATGTCATTGTAGAGGACGATCGGGTTCGGTTCCGTCGCGTGGAATACCCGTTCGTCGAAACCGCTCAAAAAATCTACGCCATCGCTGAACTGGACGATTTCCTCGGCGATCGTCTGGCTGAGGGACGTTAGGCGTCATTTTCGTAACCGAGGTTCTGAGTCGTGGAAAAGCGTTTCGCCCTGTTTTTGGTGCTCTCGTCCCTGATTTTGATGATCCATCTGATGGCTCATCAACCGTTTGTTCCACCCGAAGATGCCGCGCTAGAGCAACGACTGCTGGACGATCCGGACGCTGCCGAACGACCGATGGTCGATGCGGACGCTCGCGAACCGGCCGACGATCCGCCCATCGCTGAACAACCGGAACTGGCAGCCGTGCCCGAGCCGGAAGCGGAGCCCCAGTTGGCGACGTTGGGTTCGCTGGCGTCGGACAGCCCTTACAAGCTGCTGGTGACCTTGAATAATCGTGGGGCTGCGATTGAGCGCATCGAATTGAACCAGCGAACCGACTGGGGAGGGTTTCGGTTCCGGGACTCCGATCGCCGCGGCGGTTACTTAGGCCATTTCCATGGCGAGGATGCACCGGACGGGGGGTGCCTCGTTCGAATTGTGGGGCCGGGGACACCCGCAGCGATCGCGCGGCCGCTGGACCCGGCCACCGCCGTGGGCTTGCGAGCCGGTGACACAATCGTGCAATTGGATGACCTGCCGATTGGCAGCGCCCCGGACGCCACGCAGTACCTGGCCGGTCGTCGGCCCGGCCAGACGGTGCGTATCGAGGTCGCTCGACCGGGTGCTTCGGCAAACCTGGTCTTCGAAACGACACTGACCGAAGAACCATTGAGCATCGTCCAACCTGAGGTCAATCGCCACGCAGAGACCAGCCGTCCGGATGCCCTGTCATTTTTGTTCACCTTGACGCAGATCGGGGAAAAGTCCGCCCAGCGCGGTCAGGACGAAATCACCGGCTTGCCTTCGCTGCGCGAGGGCTACTGGCACGTCGAACAACTTGCGGACGAAGGTGACGGCCCGGCGATCGAATTCCGACGTCGCTTGACCAGTGCCGATCTGGCGAAGATCGATGCCGAGGGCGATCTGGAAGTAGTCAAACGGTATCGGCTGGCCCGTTCCCACGACAGCGATCTCCCAGGCAGCGAACCGTACCATCTGACGCTGGAGATCGAGATCCACAACCACGGACCGGCTGCGAAACAACTGGTGTTCCGCCTGGATGGCGGCACCGGATTGCCGATGGAGGGCTGGTGGTATTCGAACAAGATCCACCCCTCAAGATTCAGCGCCGTCGGCGCCCGCGACGTGGCTTGGAAGACCGAACGCTCGGGGCACGGCCTGATCGGTGCCCCTCAGATCTACAAAGAGACGCGAACTGCCATCAACCGCGGAACCTCGGCGCCCATCCCGCTGTTCCCGCCAGGTCAGCAGCAGGTGATCCGCTACGTCGGTGGCGATTCGCAATACTTTTGTGTCGTGCTGCTGACCGACCCGGAGGACGAAGCGGCCAAAGCCGTATTCGAAGAAGGCTACGCGATCCAAGCGGGCCCGTTCGGCGAAAAGACCGGCCAATGGATCAAGACCACCAATACCACGTTCCGCTTGACCAGCCCGCAGCGCACGTTGGAGCCGGGGCAATCCTATTCGCAAAAGTTCACGATCTTCGCCGGACCGAAGCGACCCGCTTTGTTGGAAGAATACGGGCTGACCGAATTCATCGCGTACGGCTGGTTTGCCATGATCGCCAGGCCCTTGTCCTGGTTGCTGCACGTCTTTGCTGCCCTGCCGCTGGTGAACTACGGCTTGGCGATCATCCTGCTGACCGTGCTGGTCCGCAGCGCCATGATGCCGCTCAGCCGCAAGGCTGCCAAAAACGCGCAGATGATGCAGGAACTGGCGCACGAGATGAAGCGGATCGCCGAGAAGTACAAGAACGACATGGAAAAGCGAGGGGTCGCGCAACGCGAGCTGTTCGCCAAGCACAATTACAATCCATTCGGCGGCTGCTTGTTGATGCTGGTCCAGTTG
>SKVE01000641.1 GCA_007129635.1 Planctomycetaceae bacterium | reverse complement strand
TGATGAATAACCTGATCGCCGGCTCCGACTATGGATACTTGCAAGCCGCCAACATCGGACGCGACCACGGCTCCGCACCGCCCTGGTCGTGGAATGCCCAGCATCACTGGTGCTTCGATAACCTCTTTGTCCGCTGCGCGACGGCAATCCGAATGCAGCCGCCGGGATTCCAAGACCGCCCCGATCTGATCGACGGACGGCGGCTGGATGGCAATGTTTACGCCGACACCGCTCAGCAATTCCGAATCGAGGGCAGGGCGGAGCCGTTGCGCTTCGACCAGTGGCGCCAGGCGTGGCATGGCTACAACCGCGGACGCGACTGCGAACAGCACAGCACATCGGGAGTCGACATCACCTATCAGTACGACGACCAGACAATGACGCTGACGGTGGTCTACAACGGCACGCCGCCGACCGGCGTTTTTGACCACCCAACGGCCCCCCGAGACTTCTTCGGCCAGGCCCTGCCCTCCACACCGCTGGCTGGCCCCTTCCAGTCACTGGTCCCCGGCCGGAATGTGTTCCGCCTCTGGAGCGGCATCCGCCCGCTGGCCGAGTACGAACTTCCCTACGGCGGCAGTGCCCTGGTGCCGTCGCCTGACGATCGGGTTCTTGACCCGCCCTTCAACCCCGGTAAAAACCGCGTCATCCATGGCGATTTTGCCGCGGGACTGGCCGGCTGGGATGCCACCGTTACCGCCGGCGCGAGGGCGACATTTTCAGTCGATTCGGGCATCTGCTCGGTGGTGACCGAAGTCGACGGCCGGCACGAGTGGGAGATCATGCTGCGGCAGAGCCGGATCGTCCTCGAACGAGGCACGTACGTGGTCCGCTTCGATGCGCGGGCCGACGAGCCGCGTCAGATGCGGGCTGCCGTCATCCAGGATGCGTTGCCGCAACCATCGTACTTCAGCCGCGTGGTCAGCCTGTCGCCGACCTGGCAAACGCACGAGCATCGATTTACGCTCGCCGCCCGCCAGGAGAACGCCCGCATCCACTTTCGCTTTGCAACGCACGGCACAAGCCTGGCCCAGTTGCGCAACGTGTCGCTTCGACGTATACGCTGAGCACAGAACCGGGCAGCCGAATGGATCGATTCCGAAATGTAAGTGACGCAGCAACAGGAGCCGATGATGCCGAACGCCAGCCTGATGCTCTGCGCAACATTATGCCTGGGCCAGACCTCACTGCCCCCGATCCCCGAGGCCGCACGGCTGGTCATCGACGAAGACTGGTCCAGCGGCAGGATCGATCCGCAGAAGTGGTACGTGCTGCGGAAGCAGTGGGGCGTTGGCAATCACGGCGTGGTGCCGGAGAACGTGCGGGATCGAGCAGGACTCGGTACACGGCCGCCGACAGAACGTGCTGGTCTGCACGGCCCGCGGTGATCGCTACAGCGGGCCGGTCACGGGGATCGAAGGCAAACCGACGCGGGTCGGCGGCGTGGTCGTGTCGAAGCCGTTCTTGGCCTCGGGACGCTACGAAGTCGTGATGAGAATCGGCTCGATGCAGACGCACGCAGACGGCCCCTCCCCGGCGCATCCCCGTGGTGCCGTGCCCGCGATTTGGACCTACGGCTACCGCTTTGTCCAGGTCGATCCCGCCGTTAACTGGGCAACCCGTTGAAACGTTTGGAACGTGACAGCTACGCCTTGTACACGAGGGAGAAAGCCGTCCACTGGATCGACGGCCGTAACCAGCGGGTTCGTGACCTGCCATCTTCTTGCGCGCGAAGATGCACCATTCGTCTCGAAGTTGATGTAGCCGTTGCGTGACGATTACACACGATGACCCACTGGTCGCAAGCCGGGTCAAATATGCGTCCGGGCGGAGATTGCGGGGCACTTGGACCGCGAGCATTGTTTGCCGTCGCTGCCCAAATGTGGTACGATGCGGATCGAATGGTTCGTCGTCGCTCGGTCATCCTGGAATGTTCGGCGGCTTGAACTAGAACAATATTCCAGATCGTTTTTGCGGTGAACAACTCAGTTGAACAATCCTACCAACCCGTATTCCCGCTTTCACAAACAACAACTTATTCTGCGGGACGAGTTGGCATTGGACAGAACCATCTTGGCTAACGAAAGGACACTGCTGGCCTACCTGAGAACGGTGCTTGCGTTGCTACTGGCCGGGGTCACTTTTCTGCATTTTGCTCAAGCCTTTTGGTTCACAATTGTGGGCGTTGTCTGTCTTGTCATTGGACTCGCAGTCCTTCCGCTGGCGGTGTGGCGATACTGGAGAATGCAAACGATCTTGGTGTCATTACGGCTTCGGATGAGCGATTCGGCGTCTGCAAACACAGTGAGCGACGCCGAACAATCCGTGGCAAGTGGCCCTGGGTAGTAGATGCATGGACCGACCGCATCACCCGTTCATCGTCCGAACTGATCGCCCTGCTTCAATCTACTGGAAGATCCGACGGTGCTTTGGAGTGGCTTGGCCGACCTAGATGACAATGTCGGTAGAAGTCGCGTCAGCGGGCGTCTTGGAGCCTTTCCGTGGATCTGATCTGGTCGCTGGCAGTGGTCGGCCTCATCGCGTCCATTCGACGGTGGTCATCCACGGAGGTTGAATGCATCCTGCCAATCGATGCGATGGTAGCACGAAACCTGAAGCGATCCGATCGATGGACACGCAGCGAATGGAGCCATCAGCCCCGAAGGCGAAACAGCGACCGTCGCGATGACCGTGAACTGACCGGCCAAGACGACTGCCTGATAATGGTCGGATAGGTCGAGATCGAAAAAGTAAAAAGCAGCCCATCTGCTACCCGCGTTTTGAGCAAGCCGAATCGGCGTCCGCTGCCCGCACCACAGACGGTCTTTTACGAATCGGTCTAGGTGCGTGCGAAACGGTTTCGCACGGCTGCGTTGATCAGGGCCGTCGCGGGAAAAATGGACAGACGGATCCAGGCATGGCTCGATGGGTGTGTCCAGTTTTTTGTGGGATGTATCGTCACGGGATGGTCAGCGGCGGATCAGC
>SKVE01000834.1 GCA_007129635.1 Planctomycetaceae bacterium | reverse complement strand
GGTCCCGGCGTGAGTCTTACTGGGTAGCGGTAGAGCGTGGCCAGCTGCAGGCGGTATACCAGCTACTTGAGCACGTCCTCGCCTTTGAGTCCGAACTCGCGGGGCTCCGATGGAACCATACAACCGCAATAGAGTTATGGGAGGCCTATACACAATCGCTGTACGTCCTCGACCTGCGTTACCGCGAGGCGGTGCGACTCTACCGCGAGGCCGACTCACCGGGGTTTCTTAGCGAGTTGATGCGAAAACTCAATGACAGATACGTACATCAGTTTCAACAACGGCTCGCAGAGGTGTGGGAGCGGCTCGTTACCATACCGCCGGCAGCGGTCTTGCCGGGTGTAAAGCAACAGCGGAACTTCTTCAACTCGGTGTTTGTGCCGGTGTTGCGCGCCGATCGAAAGCTCGTAGTTATTGTGTCTGACGCCCTGCGTTACGAAGCAGGGCAGGCTTTGTGTGCCCAACTGCTGGGTGTTAACCGCTTTGAAGCGGAGTGTGAGCCCATGTTGGCCGAACTACCTAGCTTCACTCAGTTGGGAATGAACAGCCTGCTTCCGCATGATGAGATTGCTGTTACCAGCGACGGCAAAGTGTTGGTAGACGGCAAGAGTATTGCAAGCAGGGAACAGCGCGGTGCTTTTCTTGAGCGTTCTGTCGCAGCGCTTTTGCCCGGCAAACGTGCAAAAGCGGTCGCGGCAAAAGACTTTGCGGGTTTGTCTAAACAGGCGGCGCGCGAAGAAGTTGAAGACCATGTGGCAGTGCGAACAGTAGAATTCGTAAATGGGCACAGTAGCGTTTCCCGAAGGCAAAAGAACAGACAACCGCAGCGCGCCTGATTCTGGTGGGATTACGGTATTTTGTCAAGGCTCATCGTCCGGTCTTCAGGGCCTGCGTCACGGTCAGCGGTCCGCTGGCGCTAACGATCACGGGCCGATCAGGAAACGGTAAGCGAAGACCTCCGGCTTGGCTCGCACCCGCAACGGACCGTCAACTTTGCGGGTAAACAGGACTTGATCGTCATGGCCGATCGCTTCGATGCGGGTGGGCGCAGGCAGCTTCCACGGCAATCGATCCCAGCGGACGGTGAATTCGGTTTCCACATGGCCGCTCAGCGGCAACGGGATCAGCCAAACGGCATCCTCGTCACGGACCAGACGACAGCCGCCAGCGGTGACTACCGGTCCGAAATCGACGGGCAGCGACTGCGGGTTGTTGCGATCGTCGAACGCATCCGGCACGCTCACGGTGGGAATCCAGTCGATACCGTCGGGTCGCTGTTGCTGGCCGGTCAGTCGC
Organism: Planctomycetaceae bacterium; assembly: GCA_007129635.1. Classification (GTDB taxonomy): domain Bacteria; phylum Planctomycetota; class Planctomycetia; order Pirellulales; family Pirellulaceae; genus SKKK01. Next base: position 9,993 of record SKVE01000834.1, on the reverse strand, counting down.
ACCGTGCCCAACCGGACGCGGCGGTCGTCGTCGGCTAACCCCTGGATCTCTAGTCGAGGAACGCCTCCCGAGGGATGATACAGGCCGACTCGCAGTTCCCATGGATCCCCGGGCTGGCTGCCTTCCGGCACGTTTGCTGTGGCTCGCATGCGAATCGTTCCGCTACGCTGCGTGGTCAGGATCGATCGGTCGTAGCTGGCCTGGAAGGCGATCTCGCCGCGAGCATCGACCAGATGCAGGAAGGGCACGTAGCCGTCGGGGATAGGGTCTTCGGCGTGCCAATCGATGTGCCACTCGATCCTGCCCGGATCGGTCCAGGCGACCGCTTCGACCTTGGGGCGTATCCTTGTTTCTCCGCCAGCCATTTGTCTGCCATGAAAATAGACGTGGCCCGGCGCGGTGGCCGTCTCGACGATCTGATCGCCGTGGCGGTGGATGGACGCTCGGACGATCCCCTCGTCGGTCGCGACTCGAGCCAAAAATCCGAAGGGGGGCAGGACGTGACCTTCCACCGACCAATCGGTCGAGCCTCGGTTGACCCATACTTGGCCGCCACCGGACCAGCAGATCTGCTGCCGGTGCAGGTCGCCGTCGACGAACGTTATCCGCTCGATCTTCCTGAGGGCCAACGCCCGCATCAGATCCTGGGTCAGCCAATACTTTCGCACGACATCGCGGCCGAAGGGCTGGCTGACCATCCCCGGTCGACCCGTCAGTACTTCGGTGGTGATATAGTCGTCGCTGTCGATGCCGTGCAGCCGGGCGTCCCATCCGGCTTGGTAGCGGAGCGAGTATCCGGCGCCGTGAAGGATGAACCGATGATGGTGAGCGAAATCGAGCCAGGCGATCCGCTGCGCGTCTTCGCAACGGATATCCCACACGCTCCACGTGTACTCCTGTCCCGGCACCGGCTGGCCGACTCGCAGATGATTGGCCGTGGCTCCGTCCAACCAGCCGATCAATTGATCATGGCCGCTTTCCGAGATCTGCGGTGCCTGATCGCCCAGCAGTTCGCGGATCCAGGCGAAATGCTGGCCCCATATTTCGCGTGTTTCGCGAGCGTCGCCAAACCGGCCCTCGGCGGTCCAATAATCGTGCGGCCGGATGCTGGACCAGACATCGATGAAGTAGGACGTGGGGCTCAACTGCCGATCGATGGTCCGCAGATTGGGTTTCAGCAGGGGCGCGACACGATCCGGTCGGTAGCGATACGATTGAGCCAGACGGCCTCGATTGAACCAGGCGCGAACCGGGCGGCCCTGGGCGGAAAACGCGATATTCTGCTGGTAGGAAAAACCGTCGGCATCGGGGTACAGGTCGATGTAGTTATCGTGCAGGGCAAACAGAACGTCCGCCTCGCGACAGCTCTCGATCATCGCGACCAATTCGGCTTCGGTGCCCAGTCGCGGATTGGGCGGGTAGATCTCCGGCAAACGATAGTCGTATCCCCAGCGCTGCCAGTTGTGCCAGATCACGACCGAATCGGTCAGCCCGTACTGGAAGGCGCGTTGCAGGGCTTCGTTCGACTGGCCATAACGGCCACCCCACAGATCGAAAACGAAACGGCCTGCCAGCCGCGACACCCCGGCGGATGCCTGCCAACCGCACGTCTCGCGGTAGTGCCGCGCCGCGTCCCAGACGTCGGCGGCCGGGATCAGGGTCCACGTCGCTTCGCCGGTGGTTGTCAGCGAGTATTGCCGCTGATCGGGATCGACCACCAACGCTTCGGGTGGCAGATCGACGGCCTGGACCAGCGACATGCCGTTCTCGAAATCAAACCCCACATGCGAGCTGGCCAGCCGATGACCGTCGAAGTTCAACCGGAACGCCTCGGGACGTTGGATGACATTGCCATGCCCGGCATAGACTCTCGATACCGATTGGTTGAATGGTCCGATGCTCAACGATTCGATCCGCGGCGCGAACCAGGGTCGTCGGGGCGGAGTATTTTCCAAGCGGAATTCCGCTTGCAGGCCCTCGGCTGCGCATCGCAGGTGGACGACCAGATCGAACGAACCACCGGCGCCGGAGAAACGGTGCCGCATGCGACGGCCGTTTTCTGTGTCCTCCCACACCACGTCCTCTAGCGTCCAGGGCGCCTGGGCATCGTCCAGTCGCTGGCCCATCACCTGGACGGGAAAACCGCGAAAGACCAACTGGCGATCGCCGCCGTCCAGTTGCACATCGGCATCCAGCAGCCCGCGGAGACCGGGCCAGATACTTACCTGATAATCGGTATCGCCGACCCGCAAGCTGCCCAACGACAGGGCATCCGCCTGATCTTGCGGCGGAAAGGGCCGTGAAGCAGGAGGATCGCCCGCCGTCAATACCGGTTCGGCCCAATACGATTGATCGAAGGCCGTGTTCTTCTTCGGTCCCGGATGCGATTCCAGTTGCAATCGGACGCTCTGCCCGGCGAAACGGCTCAAGTCCGCTTGGCCTACGGTCCAGGTCTTCGCGTTCGAATGTCGTTCGAAAACCACCTCGCCCAACTGGCCATCAGGAGCCTCGATCGGCACCACTCGCACGCGGAAGGTCACGCCGTCGCCCTCGCCCGCCGGCGTGACGGCGTGGGCAAAACGCAGATCGATCCGAGAGGCTTGGGGCATGGCCAGCGGGTACTCGATCCAAGCGGTCCCCACGTGGCCGTCGGCCCAGGGCGGGTGGATGCCAACGATCGTGCGAGCCTGATTGTCCAGCGTCTGCCGCGAGCCGACCGTGATCGACGTCCGAGTGTCGTGGTCGCTGCCAGTCCAACCGGTGGGCATCATCTGCGGCGCTTGGCCGAAGACCTGGATCCCCGCGCGGTAGACGGCCAATTGCCAGACGGCCAACCGGCGATCCGATTGCCATGCGATCGGCTGCCAAGGCAGGGGAGAACGCTCGACGGCCGGCTCGGGAACCTGAGCGTCGACGATCAAGATCGGATGGGCCAATCGTTTTCCATCGGGTCCGGCGAAGCGGGCGAGTGCATGGATCGGATAAAGGGCCGCGTAGGTGCCTTGTCCAGCCGTCACCTGGAACGGGACCACTTGCGATCGCCCACCGTCCACCGAAAAGGCGACCGCATCGGCCGGCTCACAGGTCCAGCGGTCGATCACACGCAATTGGACCTGGCCTTGCACGGTCTGGTCACCCAGATTCTCCAGCACCACGCGGACGGGGAAAGGCTTGTCCGTTCGGTCGATCGACTCGGGTCCGTCGATCCGCACTCGCAATGCGCCTGACGTATCGACGGGTGGATCGAAGCCTGGCGAAGGGGACGCAGCCAGCAGCCAGCAGGCAAGCATCCCGCTCGCGGCGAGCAGGGATCGAGGCAAGGACACCATGGCTCACCGTCCTCATAAGCTATCGTAGCGGATTTCCAGGATCTCGAACTTCAGTGTGCCTTTGGGAACTTCGATCTCGACCCGTTCGCCGACTCGCTTGCCCAGCAGGCCCTGCCCGACCGGGCTGGTGATCAAGTACTTGCCCGAATCGTAATCTTCGTCGCCGGCGCCGACCAACGTGAACTCCTCTTCATCCTGGTAATCCAGGTCGCGGACCAACACGGTCGCGCCCAGAGCAACCTGATCTCTGGGGACCTTATCCGGGTCGACAATCGAGGCGTTTGCCAGATCGCTTTTTAGCTTATTCACCTTCGCCTGCAATAACCCCATCGCCTCGCGCTGAGCGTGATACTCGGCGTTCTCCCGCAGATCGCCCTCGGCCCTGGCCACCGCGATCTTATCGGCGATCTGAGGCATCTCATCCTGTTCCATTCGATCCACTTCTGCCTTGATCCGATTGTAGGCATCGCGCGTCATCGGTACGTAGCTGGACATTGGTTATCCTCCTGTCATTTCCCTTCTCGCAGGAACGAGAAAAAAACCGGCTTCCGCAAAGGGAAGCCGGGTTGATCGCTGATTCGGGTAAGTGCTGATTCGCGTCCGTGGTCGTTGCGAACGTCCGTGCTTATCATAACGATTTGCCCATGCCTGTAAAGCCCAGGGGTCTGTCAGGCAGCACCGGTGGACAAATCGCCCAACGCTCGCGTGTTCGGCTCATGCTTTCGGACCGAACCCCGTGATTCCGATCGTCTGGGATTCGACGATCTCCTGTTCCTCGACGGTCAGGCCGTACAGCCGGTACACCCGTTGGTCGATCTTCCGGTCGACGTCTTCGATATGCTGCTGGCCGACCGGATCGGGGTCTTCCTCGCTGGCAGCGTTGCCCCAATGGATCAATTCGCGAGCCGATTCGGCCAATTGCGTTTTGAGTTCGGCAGAGTGGTCGTCATCGGCGATGCAGATCGGCAGGCAGCCCAATTGGCCCTTGTTGATCGCCAGATAACCGCCCTGCAGCCGCTTGGCCTGAAACCGCAGACGAAATAGATACGACATCAGCTTGGAATTTAGAATCGCCAGCAGATAATAGGGATCCATCCGAGGCACCACGGCGTACAGCGACACGCCCAAAGCCAGGCCGCCGGGGTCCCAGGCCGCCTCCAGCCGACGTGACATGCCCGCGACCAGAATCTTTGACCGGCGATACAACTGCCGTTTTCGCGGCGTCAATTCGCTCGGATCGTCGGGCAGGTACGGACGTTCGAATCGCCGATGCATGAACCGCACCTGCACCCTTTGCACCCGAAAACGGTCGACGTTGCCGGTCACAACAAAATCGAATCCTGTCTGCTCGGAATCCGCCGACCGTTCACGCAGCATGGCCGCCACGCGAGCTGCTTGAAATCCTGTCGTACCGCTGTGGATCTCCGATACTTGAGCCAGAGGCCTGGTCGCGACGCGGCTTTCGACATCCAGGACGCCGTGCAGGTGCCAGCCGCCAACCGCTGGCAGGTGGTGCTGGGCCACGTAATGCACCGGGCTTAATCGGTCCAGATGGTCGATCCGATCGGTCTGGATGATGCGGATGCGATGGTCGGGCGGCGGCGGCTGCTTCTGCCAGATCACGATGTACGGGTAGACGCTGGCGTCAGGAAAGACTCGACACCCGGACAAATCGGCAATGGTCAACAGCGTGGTCTCCCTGGCCAGCATGGCACGACATTTCGCTGCATAGTTCAAAGTGGCTAGTTTATTGGGGACGATCATCCCGCACAGACCGCCGGGGCGGAGCAGACGCAACGCCAGCTCGAAAAACAGCACGTACAGATCGTAGGCACCCGACGCGCACTGAAAATGGCGAGTCAACACACGTTTGACCGGATCGCCGTGGTGTTGGGAGAGCCGCCGGATGTTCACGTAGGGAGGATTCCCGATCACCGCATCGAATCCGCCCCTCCCGCCGTCGAAGACCTCGGGGAACATCCGCCGCCAGTCCGTCTGCCCCCTTCCCCTCTTCGCATCGTTGCTGATCAACGCATCGCCGCAACGGATTTTCCCGGCCAACCGGCTCTCCAGTTGCTCTCGCTGATGCAGATCGGGCTCGACCCAAGCCGCCAGGGCCAGCCGCGCCCGCTGGACAGCCGCACGGTCCCGATCGACCCCGTACAAGACACGCTGCAGGATCCGGCCAGGCGAAAAAGAATCGCCACCTGCCCATCCGGACGAGCACAGATGACGGAGAGATTCCAGCAGAAAGACCCCTTCGCCACAGGCCGGCTCGAGAATTCGCAGGTCGCCGATCGCCAGACCATCCGCCCTGAATCGGTCCAGGGTTTCACGCACGATGAAACGCACCACGGGATCGGGTGTGTAGAACCGTCCTTCAGCCTTGCGTTGATCCATCCTATCGCCTTCGAGCATCCCCGACCGTGGCACGTGCCGCGCTACCGCTCGTCAAACTCCGAGGTATTTGTTAGATTCCAGGCTTCAACATACCGAAACGGCCAACGAAAGTGCTACCCATGACCATTGATGTCTACACATTCTGTCCCGGAGGGACCAACAAGAAAATCAAGTTCTGCCAGTGTGCTAAGGACATGCTGGGCGACCTGAACCAGGTGATAGCAGCCATTACTGGGGGTCAGCTTGCCTCGTGCGCTGGGCTTGTCAACCGTCTGTTGGACTCCCATGGCCCTCGGCCCTGCCTGCTGGCCATCAAAAGCAACCTGCAGATGCAGATGGGCAACATAGAGGAACTGGATAAGATCACGGGCACTTTCAACGAGCTGTATCCGGAGAACCCCATCGCGTTGTCGCTCGCTGCGATTCGGTCCGCCGGTGAACATAACGTGGATGAAGCACTGGATCGGATGCAGGACGCACTTGAGTTTCTCGGGGATGCTCCGCTGAACGACACGACCTACGCGGCGATCACCATCATGTCGCGTTTGTTGTTGAACCATGGGCATGTCGTCCCGGCGGTGGGCTACCTGACCCTCCAGGCGGCAGTTGGTCCGGAGGAGGACGATTCCGCGTTCGACACGCTGAAAGCGATCTTCGGATCGCCTGGAGTGCCCTGTCTGTTGAAATACAGCCCTGCGCCGCTTGATCGTCCGGCGGGGGCGCCCTGGGCGAACGCATTGGAGGAATGCGAGAACCTGGCGGCTCGTGGTCGTTGGCGTAAGGCCGTGGCGATGCTGAAGGATTTGGATCAACAGTATCCCGACCAGCCGGCGATCCTGCAAAATCTGGCCCGCTACCAGGGTTGGCTTAACCGGTTACCCGAGGCCGCAACGACCTGGCGGCGTCTGGCCAGCCATTCCTCGTTGGACCTGGAGCATGCGGTGGAGATCGAGGCGATGGCCCAGTTGATGTCCGATGACGACCAGCAGATGGTCGACGAGGTGCTGCACGTCTATCCCGTGGATGACAGTCAGCGGATGATGGAGCGTCTGCTATCGGAAAAACAAGTGATGCCGATGCCTGCCGAACAGGCCAAGCCGTCGGAGGAAGGCAGTCCTCCGCCGAAAGGTACTTTTTTGTTGCTGGATCGCGCCGAGCCACCCAGTGGCAAGGAACTGCAGTTGCACGAGGTTCCGAACGTTTTGGGCGAAATGTATTTGTACGGTCGCGAGACGGATCGCGACGCGCGGCTGGAATTTGTCACGGTCAAGTCGGCGGATTACCAGCGCAAACTGGAAGTGCTGACGCAGTTTGTCGAGCAGCATTGTGGCGAACTGATCCAAGAGGAACCGGTCGGGCAGGTCCCGGCCCAGGCGGCTGCAATGACTTGGCGATGGCGTTTGCCGGACGACACTCCGCGAGTGAAGCGAGAAGAGCTGGTCGAGGAGAAGCGACGCGAGATCAACTTGAACGTTTGGCCCGAGACACCGCTGGCCTGCCTGAGCGGCAAACGTCCGATCGACGTCGCCGGCGACGACAACTATCGAATCCCGTTATTGGCGGCCATCCTGTTATTGGAAGATTCTGCGGAACGAGGGCGGACTGGTTTCGACTACAACGAACTGCGAACGAAACTGAATTTGCCGCTGCGGCACGAGTTTTCTTTGGCGGAACATCCGTCGAGGCAGTTTTCCCCGATGCAATTGCACCTGGTGAAAGTAGACGACCTGACAGACGAGCAACTGCTGGAACTGTTCGAGATCGCCATCGCCTACCGCCTGTCCACCGCCGGAATGCGGCTGGGCCACGAACTGTTGGCTCGACCCCACTTGGTCAGCCGAGCTGAGCGCCCCAAGATTTTGGACATGATGTCGCGGCTATCGAATTCGGTGGAAGAAATCTTGGAGTTCATCCGCATCGCCAGCGACGACGTTTTGGCTTCGGGCCAGCCGCTGGCACCCTGGCTGTTGCGAGAGCTGGAAGTCCGTCTGATGATGGGCGATTCGCAGCGGGCCAACGAATTGCTGACGGAACTGCAAACGAAATATGTGCGGGACCCCGGAGTCGCCCAGGCGCTGTACTCGCTGCTGGTTCGTTTGGGCATCATCTCGCCGGACGGCCAGCCTCGACAACCGGGAGCGGGTGCACCTTCGCAGCCGAGTTCCCAACCGTCCCAGGCCGCTGCCGCGTCGCCCGGGGTCTGGACTCCGGACGGCCCGCAGGCGCCGTCGGGTGGCGGTGAAAAACCGAAGCTCTGGATCCCCGGCATGGACTGAGTCATGATCGAACCGTCCCGCGACCAGCCGCACATGGCCCTTGCCCTGGAACTGGCCGTGCGCGGTCTGGGTGGGGTCGAGCCCAATCCGATGGTCGGTTGCGTGATTGTCGCGGGCGACCGGATGGTGGGCCAAGGCTGGCATGCCCGCTTCGGCGGCTCCCACGCGGAGATCGAGGCCTTGGCTCAAGCCGGTTCGGCCGCCGCTGGTGCAACGATGTACGTAACGCTCGAGCCCTGCTGCCATCACGGCAAGACCCCGCCCTGCACGGAGGCTATTGTTCGAGCCGGGATCCGCCGCGTCGTCGTGGCTCATCGCGATCCCTTCCCCCGCGTCGATGGGGGAGGCATCGACCAATTGCTAGCTGCAGGGGTCCAGGTCGACGTGGGGCTGATGGAATCGGCCAGCCGCCGATTGAATGCGCCTTATCTGAAACTGGTCCGGCAAGGTCGTCCCTGGATCAACGCCAAGTGGGCGATGACCCTGGATGGCAAATTGGCAGCTCGCAGCGGGGACAGCCGTTGGATTTCCGGCGAACGTTCACGCCAGCGAGTGCATCAACTACGCGGACGCATGGATGCGATCCTGATCGGCGCCGGGACGGCCCGCGCCGACGATCCCCAATTAACGGTTCGCCCACCCGGTCTACGCACCCCCGTGCGGATCGTCCTGGATTCCCGAGCCACGTTGGCCACCGATTCCCATTTGGTCCAAACGGCTCGCGAAACGCCCGTGTTGATCGCCGCGGGGCCCGAGGCGCCGCGCCAGCGATGCCAGCAACTTAGGGCGGCAGGCTGCGAAGTCTGGATCGGTGCGACCGAAGACCGCAATCAGCGTCTGATGGAACTGCTGGATGAACTGGGAAGACTTCGGATGACCCATGTGCTGGTCGAAGGCGGTGCGCAGGTCTTGGGCAGCCTGTTCGATGCCCGAGCGATCGACGAAGTCCATGCGTTCGTCGCAGCGAAACTGATCGGCGGCCGCACCGCCCCGTCGCCTGTGGCTGGGTGCGGGCGGCAACAGATGCAACAAGCGGTCGCGCTGTCTGAACCGACCATCGAAATCCTGGACGGCGATGTCTATTTCCGCGGGCGTTTGGCCCACGACCAGCACCCGCTGGCCGATGGACAGCACGGCACCGATCCGAGGCGGTCCTGAATAGGAACGTCGGTCCTGAACGCTGCTGCCTTCCCCAAACCGTGGGCGATCAGCGTCACCGCGACGGCAGCTCGACGGTCACCGTTTGCAAGCGGCCCTGGCGTTCGACCAGCAAGGGCATCGGGCCGGTCCAGGTTGCCACCAGATCCCGAAAAGCATCCCCTCCGGCGAACGTACGGCCGCCGATCTCGTAGATCCGATCGGCAACCTGCAAACCTGCCACTTCGGCCGGCGAATAAGGAATCACCTCGCTCAACACCAGCGTCCCAGACTCGCCGCAATCCTCTCGCCACGAGACCCCCAAACGTAGAGGCCGATGGTCTAGAGTGACGGACAGATCGATCTCTTCCACGTCATCCTCGCGCTGACGGCGAATCTGTACCGAGGTTGGCGATTCCACCTTCAATACACGCATCAACAGCGACGGAACATCCTCGACCGCCGCGTCCGCGAATCGTAACAGCACATCCCCAGGGCGTAATCCAGCGTGGTCGGCCGGCAGACCGGCAAACACTCGAGTCAATACGATCTGATCCGGGTCATTCTGATCAGCCGCCAGCGAAACCCCCAGCCGTGGCGTGCGCGCCGGTAGCGGACGTTCCAATTCGACCAGATCGGAGGGTCGTTCCGAACGCGACAAAGACCGGAATTCGGGAACCGACTCGCTATGGGCCAACTGGTAAGCGATCGCGAACATCAGACGCGCCACTCGCTGGCTGCCTTGGTGATTGATCCGATGCGCTTGGTCGATCGGACGATGGTAGAACTCATGCAGTCCCGTATGCAGCATCAGCACGGGCACATCCCGGGCGAAGAAAGGATGATGATCG
>SKVE01000047.1 GCA_007129635.1 Planctomycetaceae bacterium | reverse complement strand
TGTTGGAATTCCAAGGCGAGAACCCGTTCCGCGTGCGGGCTTACCGCAACGGGGCGCGCGCGATCCGCAACCTGGCTGATTCGGTCGCATCGATCCTCCAAGACGACCCGGCGCGTCTGCGGCAGGTCGAGGGGATCGGCAAGGCGGTGGCTGAGAAGTGCGAGGTGCTGGTACAGACTGGGGAATTGCCGCAATTGAAGAAGTTGCAGCAGGAGGTCCCCGAAGGCGTCTTATCCATCATGCGGATCCAGGGCATGGGGCCAAAGAAGACGGCGGCCGTGTACCATGAGCTGGGCATCGCTACGCTGGACGATTTGAGACAGGCCTGCGAACAGGGCCGAGTCCAAGCGATCAAGGGCTTCGGCAAGAAGACGGAAGACATGATCCTCAGCGGGATCGACTTGGCGGCGGTGGCGGCGCAGCGGATCTATTGGACCAAAGCAGATGAGATCGTCGAGCAGCTTCGGCAACATCTGAGCGAATTGCCTGGCATCCAACAGTTGGAATTCGCCGGCAGTTATCGTCGAGGTCGCGAGACGGTGGGCGATCTGGATGTCCTGGTTGTCGCTTCGCAGGGCAAGGGGGTGATGGATCATTTCGCACGGTTTTCCGGATCGCCGAACGTGATGGCTCGCGGCGACACGAAGATGTCGATCCGGATCGCCAGTGGCCTGCAGATCGACTTGCGGATCGTGCCACCCGAATCGTTCGGTGCGGCTCTGCAGTACTTCACCGGTTCGAAAGAGCATAACGTGGTCCTGCGAAGCCGAGCGAAACAACGGGGGTTGAAGATCAACGAATACGGGGTTTACCGCATCGAGGGAGATCAAGAGACGTACGTCGCCGGCCAGCAGGAACAGGACGTCTATGCAACGCTCGATCTGCCTTGGTTTCCTCCCGAGCTGCGCGAAGCGCGGCAGGAATTCGCCTGGGCCGACGCGGGCGATCTGCCTGAACTGATCCGGCTGGAAGATATCCAAGGCGATTTGCACGCGCATACGGACGAGACCGATGGCCAAGCTTCCTTGGAAGAAATGGCCCAAGCGGCGCAGGACCGCGGCTTGAAGTACCTGGCGATCACGGACCATTCCAAGCGAGTTTCCATGGCCGGCGGATTGGACGAACGGCGATTGCTGGATCAATGGGAGCGGATCGATCGGTGGAACCAGCATTCTTCTAGTAATTTCCGACTGCTGAAGGGGATCGAGTGCGATATTCTGGAAAAGGGTGGGTTGGACCTGCCGGATGACGTACTGGCTCAAGCCGACTGGGTCCTGGCCAGCATTCACTACGGCCAACGGCAACCGCGGGAGCAGATCACGGCGCGGATCTTAGAGGCCATCCAGCACCCGCATGTGTCCGCGATCGCTCATCCCACCGGACGCTTGATTAACCAGCGCCCGCCGTACGACGTCGACTTGGATGCCGTGTTCGCCGCAGCGCGCGAGCATGGCAAGCTGCTGGAATTGAACGCCAATCCGATGCGTTTGGATCTGGACGACGTGTTTTGCGCGGCCGCCAAAAGTCATGGAATCTCGATCGTGATCAATACCGACGCCCACAGCATCGAAAACCTGGAGTTGATGCGGTACGGAATCCTGCAGGCTCGACGCGCTGGCCTGACCAAAGCCGATGTTGCCAACACTCGCACGTGGCCCGAGCTAAAAAAGTTGATCGGTACCAAACAGCGGAAGAAACGAGGGAAGTGATTCAGCTCTGCCCGTTCCGATGGCCTTCATGATGTCCGTTTCTTCATACCACGCCCCGCCACGAAAGGCTTCCTACCCATGGACGATCGTCAACAGGACGAGCCCCGTAGCCGGATTTGCCAAAATTCGGGGCGTCCCCGTAGCTGGATTTGCCAAAATTCGGGGCGTCCCCGTAGCCGGATTTGCCAAAATTCGGGGCAGCGACGCATCTCGTGGCAGCAGATCGCGATCTTATTGGTTTTGGCCACGGTGGTTCGCGGGGGGATGTTGGTTGCCAGTTGGGATCGGTTTCAAGACGACCCGGACGGGTACCGGCAACTGGCGCGCAACTTGCTGGAACACGGAACGTTCGGCTATCCTGTCCCACGTGACGGTCAGACGAAGGTGATCCCCACCGCCTATCGGCCGCCCGTGTACCCGATGCTGTTGGCGGCGTTTGGGGCGGCCCGCGATGTCGATACCCTTTCGGTGGCCGTTTTGCACGGACTGCTGGGCGTGGCCACGGTACTGCTGGTTGCGACTTTCGCCTTTCGGTCGTTCGGTGGGCCGGTCGCAGGGATCGCGGCTGTGCTGGTTTTGTTCGACCCCATCTTGCTGAACCAATCCGGCTTGGTCATGACCGAGACGCTGGCCGCACTGCTAGCGATCGCAGCCTGGGCGCTGCTTAGCGGGTCGTCGCGATTGGGGCCTCGCGTTAGTGCCGGATTGGTGATGGGCATCGCCGCCCTGTGCCGTCCGGTGTTCTTGGTTTGGCTTGGCCTGGTAGCAGCAGTGTTGCTAGCGTCTTCGATCAAGCGACGAGAGATATTCCCGGCGCTGGGATTCTGCACTGCCGCAGCGTTGGTGCTGGCTCCCTGGATCGTACGCAACTTCTTGCAATTCCAGCGGCCGATCGCGACGACGACACACGGCGGTTATACCGTCTGGTTAGGCAACAACGACGCATACTACGACTTTTTGCGCACGGCGCCACGAGGTTCGGTCTGGGATTCCACTCGGCTGGACGAGCGCTATGCGCAACGATTACTTGAACTGGACGGGGACGAGGTTGGAGCCGATCGATGGGCGAACCAGCAGGCCAGGCAGTGTATCCAGCGTCGGCCGGGAATGTTCGTGCGTGCGAGCATCGGTCGAGTGACACGGTTGTGGGGTTGGGTACCGAACCGCTTGTCGGCGGACGAATCCCACCTGCGGCGTTACGCCCGCTGGGCGGTGGGCGTTTGGTACTTTGTCCAGTTTCTCTTCATCTTGGCGGCCATGCTCGCCCTAAGACAGGAGG
>SKVE01000058.1 GCA_007129635.1 Planctomycetaceae bacterium | reverse complement strand
GAACAGGTGGGCAATGCTTGTGGTCGCTGGGGAGCGGTCGCCGCTGACCTGCTGCTTACCGGTTTGGGCATCGGTGCTTATTATTTGGTCTTTTCACTAGCCGTGTTGGACTATCTGCTGCTTCGCCGGTATTCGATCGACACGCCGCTGGTGCGCGGTTTGGGGTGGATCGCTACCTTGATCGGCATCACCACGATTACCTCCATTGTGCTCCTTGGTGCTTCTGTCGGACCGGTGATCGGATCGGGAGGTTACCTGGGAGCTTTGGGGAAGGGTCTATTGCAGATGCATTTTGCGACCGCCGGCAGCTTGATCCTGGCGTCCAGCCTGGTCGCGGGCGGCATGTTGTTGTGCACGGACTATGTGCTGCTTCGGTTGGTACTCGGTCTGCTGTCCTACACCTTGATCCTGCTCGGCAAATCCCTGCGATGGCACAGCGGTGATGCGAAACGCCGGAAAAAGCACCGGAAGGCAACCAGGGAAGAAGGATTCGAGGACTCGGATGACTTTGATGAAGAACCGGTGACCATCAAGTTCAGCGGTCGAAAATCGAACAAGCTTTTGGCACGGCCCTTCCGTGGTGACCAAAGCGGAGTCGAGGAATTGGTCGAGGCAATCCAGCCGGAGGACGAATCGGTCGCCGAAGACGAGCAAGAAGCGACGGATGCCGACGGCGATGCACATCGCGGTCCGCGAATCCGCCGCCGATCCGCAGAAGCAGCCCGTCAGGAAGTGATGTTGCGGTTGGACGCTGCCAGTCGAACCGAGGACTCCGGTCACTACGAATTGCCCAAGATCGAGTTGCTGATGCCTTCCGAGAATTTCGAGTACGAGGAGCAAGAACGTGAAGTTCGTCGCAAAGCAAAGATCTTGGAAAAGACCTTTGCCGATTTCGGCTTCAAAGTCCGCGTGGTCGAGATCGAGACGGGACCGGTCATCGCCCAGTACGAAGTCGAACTGGAGGCCGGATTGCGGTTATCCAAAATCACCGGCTTGTCCGAGGATCTGGCCATCGCGCTGCGCGTTCCCAGCGTTCGCATCGTCGCCCCCATCCCTGGCAAGAACACCGTCGGGATCGAGGTACCCAACGAGCAGCGACAGATCGTCCGCTTGCGCCAAGTGATGGAGGAATCGAACGCCAAAGTCCGCAAGATGCGAATCCCTTTGTTCCTGGGCAAGGATGTTTCCGGGAACTCGTTGGTCGTCGATCTGTCCACACTGCCCCATCTGCTGATCGCGGGTCGTACCGGTACGGGAAAAAGCGTCTGCTTGAATGCGATCATCGCCTCGATCCTGATGACGCGCCGTCCAGACGAAGTGCGGATGTTGATGATCGACCCGAAGATGGTCGAACTCAGCGGCTACGGGCGATTGCCTCATCTGATGCATCCCGTCGTCACCGACATGCGAAAAGCCGAAGCGATCCTGGCCTGGGCCGTGGACAAAATGGAAGAACGCTACTCGCTGCTCGCTCGCGCCGGGGTGCGTCACATCAGCAGCTACAATCAATTGGACGAAGAGGAACTGATGAGTCGGTTGGACCCAGAGACCGAAGAGGAACGAGACTCGATCCCTCTGCATTTGCCATTTATCGTGATCGTCGCCGACGAGATGGCCGACTTGATGATGACCTCGGGCAAGGAAGTCGAGCAGCATATCATTCGGCTGGCTCAAAAGAGTCGTGCGGTGGGAATCCATCTGATCCTGGCCACGCAGAAACCGACGGTCGACGTGATCACCGGTTTGATCAAATCCAACCTGCCCGCCCGCATTGCCTTCCAGGTTGCCAGCCGGACGGACAGCCGTGTTGTCCTGGACGAGATGGGGGCGGACAAACTGCTCGGAAACGGCGATATGCTGTTTCTCTGGCCGGGTACCAGCACCCTATTGCGTGGGCAAGGCACGTATCTTGAGGACGAGGAGATCGAAAGCGTGGTCGAGTTCGCCAGTCAGGGTGAGCAGGATTTCGTTCATGAACTGGTCAACATCAAGGTCGAAGAAGCGGGCGGCAATCAACTGGGCGAACTCAAGAAGCGGGACGACATGTATGAATCGGCGGTCGATGTGGTGGTCCGTGAAGGCCGTGGCAGCGTCTCCCTGCTCCAAAGGGCATTGGGCATTGGATACGGCCGAGCCGCCCGGCTGATCGATTTCATGGCCGAAGATGGGATCGTTGGCTCGTACGCAGGCTCGCAGGCCCGCGAGGTATTGATCAGCCCCGAAGACTGGGCGCGCCGCCAAAGCGACAGTTCCGCATCTGATGAAGCAAAGCCCAGCCCACCAGCGCGGCGTTCGAATCGGGTCTCGTTACGTGAACCCGCATCCGACATCGATTTCGACGATTTCGATGGCGATGACCCGAACCAAGGCCCCTTGGATGATGCGGACTTCGAGGACGATCTGTCCGAACCCTTCGTCGCCCGCTATCGATGAGCTGGAAAACGCGCTCTTTCGCGTTCTCGCGATTCGTAATTGCGTGCCTATTGGCCAGGTTCGAGACGTTGCTACAATAATGGGGATCGGTCGATCGATCGAAATGATTGGCTCAGGGTTCCATCGGCTGGTCGCTCTCTGCATCAGAGTTTCAAAAAAGGGAAAAACAACGTGATCGCCTCGATTTTCATGGGCATAATGTCAGTGGCCACACTGGGCGTTGTCATCGGTCAGATGCTGATGCCATTCAATTTTGGACTCCTGCTGTTCATCGCCCCGGCCTTGCTGCTGGCTCTGATCGCCCAGATGATGGTCAAGTCAGCTTATTCGAGTGCCGGGCAGGTCCATGCAAAGCTCAGCGGATACGCTGCTGCGAGATATATCTTGGACAGGGCCGACCTGCGTTCCGTGGACATCGAGCAGACTCCAGGTCATTTGAGCGATCACTACGACCCTCGCGCGAAGGTGTTGCGATTGAGTAACGAGGTGTATCACGGCAACACGATGGCTGCGGTCGGCATTGCCGCTCACGAGGCTGGGCATGCGATCCAAGATG